>NZ_JAMONU010000041.1 GCF_027066465.1 Thermococcus sp. | reverse complement strand
AGAAGCCGGTGGAGGTCGAACTCCGCTTCCTCAACAGCGCCTTTGCAGAGGTTTCAGAACTTCTTCCGGCTGTTGAAAGGCTCGACGGAAGGACCGTCAGGTTCAGAGCGGAGAGCGTTGAGGAGGCCTACAGGATTGTTGAGCTTCTCGTGTTCGCCTCGGTTGGAGTAAATGCCGTCGTTAACCGCTAAGGATTTAAAGCTCAAAGGAGACCTTGAGATGCCCCCGGGAAACCGCGGGGGATGAGCGCCTCGGCGAGCTGTGATTCCCCTTCGCTCCCCGGGGGCACAGCCACGACCTCGCTTCACCTGCGAACTGTTCTCTGAGCCTAAGCTGAGTTAGCTGAGTTTAAAGCCGGTCCGCCCAATAGAGCGTTGAACCAAAAAGCTTAACCGTCCACAGCCCCCTAGACAGGCACATGAAGAAGCTCGGAATAGTGCTTACAGTTCTGGTTTTCCTCGCACTTCTGTGGAGCATACACGCCAAGGTCATCGAGAACAAGACTTCCAGCGGCATTCCTCCCACGTCCCACCAGCCGGTCTCCCCTTCCGAAGAGAAGCCCATAACGGCTCAGCAGTACGAGAAGCTCCTCGGCGTTGGAATCGACGTTGATTGGATGAGCTTCACGAGGGTTCACGGCTACTACTTCTACTGGCGCTCGAAGGGAGTTAACATACCGGAGTACTTCAAGAAAGCCGGCTTCTCCAACGTCAGAATACGCGTTGATGCGGACGTCGTGAGCAACAAGACAGCGTTGATTCAGCTCGGCGAGATAGTCAACGACACCCTCCGGGCAGGACTCATACCGATTATCACATATACGGCACCGGAGCTGAGGAACGACCCGACGAGCGAGAAGGCCCAAGAGCACTTCGTCCTCTGGTGGAAGACCGTCGCCGAGTACTTCAAAGGAACCTCCTATCTCCTCTCCTACGACCTCCTCATAGAGTCGAGCGGGCCTATTGAAGCCTACCCCAACGTCCTCAACAAGGTTTACGCCCAGACAATAAGAGAAATCCGGGAAATAGACCCCTACCGGCTGGTTTTCGTGACCCCTGCGCGGGTTTCAAGCCCCTTCTACCTCAAGTACCTCAACGTTACCAACGACGGCTACACCCTCGCCGAGTGGCACATCTACGCGGGTGGTCCTAAGCACTGCACCTACAACATGACCCTGATAGAGAGCGCGATAAACGCCGCCCTCAACTGGTCGAAAAAGACGGGAATTCCCACCTGGGTCGGTGCGTGGAGGCCGTTCTGGTTTTCAAAGAAGGATAAAAGCGTTCAGTGCCCGATTCAGGCCGACGTTGATTTTGGAAAGGTCATGGCTTCGGCCCTCCGGAACGCCGGAATCCCCTACGACATCAACGCAGACGTCTGGTTCTTCAACATCGAGAACCTCACGTGGTATCAGGACAGGCTTCCGGTTCTGAGGACGGTTCTTCACCCCTCGTCCTCCACGTAGGGGGCGGTTATGACTTTCCTTATCTCCCTCGCCTTCTTCTCGCCTATTCCCTCGACCTCCTTGAGCTCCTCCTCGGTTGCTGTGAAGACCCGCTCGACGTTGCCAAAATGTTTGAGCAGGCGCTTGGCCAGCGTCGAGGAGACGTTTGGAAGGCCCTCAACGATTAGGCGCTGCCTCTCAGCCAAGGTCAGGGCCTTTTTCTCGCTCCTCAACCTCACCTCCTTCTTCCTCTCCTCCTGCTCGCGTTTAGCTAAGAGGTAAATGAACTGGGCCGTTTCCTCCTTTCCCGAGGAAAAGAGTACCGGAACACCCCAGTCAACGGTTACAGAGGCTATTGCTCCCCTAATCGCGTTGGGGTGGACGTTCCTTATGCCGTAGAGCTCTCCCTCGATGATTATCACGGGCTTCTCGTAGGCCCTCTTGAGCCGTTCCACCTGGTCGAAGAGCCTGCCGTCTATGATTGACTGTATGAAGTCGTTGGCGCTCTTCCGCTCTATTCCCACCTCCTCGCTGACGACGTAATCTGCCACATCAAGGGTTCTGACCTCAATCTCAGCCCCAAGCTCCTTCAGAATCTTCGGCACCCCGCTCCTCAGCTCGCGCGAGTCAACGTAGACCACTATCCCCCTCGGCTTCCTCACGAATATCGGCTTAATCGGGATTTCAACCTCCCCTTTCTTCTCCCGAATCCCCGGTGTCTGAGACTCGACCTTTTTCTCCGATTCTTTCTCCTTCTCGCTCCCGGCCTTCTTGGTCTTGCCAACCTTCAGGAACGCATCTAAGGGGGTTATCTTACCCTTCCCCACTTCAACCCTCTCCTGGCCTTGTGATTCCCTCTCAAGCTTTAGTTCAAGCTCTCCACCGACTTTCCTTATTGCATCAAACATCCCCTTCTCCTTCCTCCGGGAGCTCCAGTAGTAGGCCTCGTCGCGCGTTCCCTTGGCCATGAGGATTACAACTTTTCCCGGCCTGTGTCTTCCGGTCCTGCCACGACGCTGTATGCTTCTTATTGCTGAAGGCACAGGTTCGTAGAATACGACAAGGTCCACTTCCGGAACGTCCAGTCCCTCCTCGCCGACGCTCGTGGCAACCAGAACGTTGAACTCACCGCGCGAGAACCTGTCCAAAACCTCTTTCTGCTCCCTCTGACTCATCCCTCTGTCTTTTCCCCTGTTCGCCTGCCCTATGAAGCGCTCTGCCGAGATGCCGAGCTTCTGAAGCTCCTCAACTATCTTCCTCCCCGTGTCCCGGTAGTTCGTGAAGACTATTATCTTCGAGTCCGGCTTCTTCTCAAGCTGTTTTCTGAGAAGCTCCTTCAGCTTCTCCATCTTCGGGTGGTCGAGACCGAGTTCCTTCGCCTGAACGAGGAGGTATATCACCTTCCTCATTCGCGGGTCTTCCATGAGTTCTCTACCCGACTTTGAACGGTCCTCGCGGAGCTTCTTGAGGTAGCTCCTGAGGGCAGTTAGCCCCTGAGTTTCGAGTAGTTCAATCGCGTGGTGGAGCTTCATGGCCTTGGCCTGGTGCTTCTTGAGGTAGCCAATGGAGTGGTCCCCCTTGGCCATCGCCTGGTTTATCTTCGAGCCCGCCTGAAGGACTTCCCTCTTCGAGATATCCGGTGAGGAGGAACTCACAAGGCCGGCATCGGCGAGGGGTTTGAGGCTCTCCTTGAGCATCTCGCGCAGGATTTTTCTTACGTCCTTGTAGATTCCCGGTAGCTCAACCTTAACCCAGTCGAAGGCTATCCTCTGGACGTAGGGCTTAACATCCGGCGAGCTCTCGGTTCTAACTTCTATGCGCTCTATCCCGAGGTTCTCCACTATCTCCCGAATCTTCTCCTCGTCGCTACCGGGCGATGCAGTTAATCCGAGGACGAGCGGATGCTTTGCGGTTTTGAGGTACTCCCTCGCTATGAAGACGTAGGCGTAGTTGCCAACCGCGCGATGGGCTTCATCGACGACGAGCAGGACGACGTCCTCAAG
>NZ_JAMONU010000040.1 GCF_027066465.1 Thermococcus sp. | reverse complement strand
AGCTTGGATTCCAGAACGAGCAGCAGCTTCTCGAGTACCTCAACGAGACCCGTCACCAGGTTCCGGCCTGGATTTGGCAGGCCGTTGACCAGCTTCAGCAGGAGATAATCAGCGGAAAGATAATCGTCCCGAAGGCCACCCAGAAGAGCCAGATTGAGCAGCTTAGGAAGGCAACGAGCTGGCAGGAGATGGAGAAGCTCGGTGAGGAGTGGGCCAAGACCGCTCCCAAACCGGAGACCTACTTCAACAAGACCCTTAACGAGAGGCAGAACACCAAGAAGATAGCCATCGTCTTCGACGTCGGTGGAAGGGGTGACCTGAGCTTCAACGACATGGCCTACATGGGTGCCGAGAGGGCCGTCAAGGACTTCGGACTCCAGCTCACTCAGCTCCAGAGCAACAGCCCGAACGACTACTACACCAACCTCCAGAGCCTCGCCAAGACCGGTCAGTACGACATCATTATCGCCGTCGGCTTCATGATGACCGACGCCGTCAAGAAGGTCGCTCAGGAGTATCCGAAGCAGAGGTTCGTCCTCATCGACGGCTACGACCCCAACATGCCGCACAACGTCCAGATGGTCCTCTTCAAGGAGAACGAGGGCTCGGCCCTTGCCGGTGCGCTCGCAGCTCTGATAGCGCTCAACGACCACAAGGACACCATAGGTATCGTCCTCGGTATGGAGATTCCGGTTCTCTACAAGTTCGAGGGCGGCTACCGCTTCGGTGCCTACTGGGCCCTCGACTACTACAAGAACCACATAGCCAACAAGCAGTGATTTCCCTTCTTCCTTTTGTTCTTCCCCTTTTAGGAGGTGATTGCATGGAAGAGAGGACTCCAGTGCTCGAGATGAGGGATATAGTCAAGATTTACCCCGACGGAACAAAGGCCCTGAAGGGCGTCACGATTAAAGTTTACGAGGGTGAAATCCTGGGTCTTCTCGGTGAAAACGGTGCCGGGAAGACAACCCTGATGAAGATTCTCTTTGGAATGCTGAAGCCCACGAAGGGCAGAATCTTTCTCCGCGGGAAGGAGGTTCGTTTTAAAAGCCCCGCCGATGCCATAGCGAACGGCATAGGAATGGTTCACCAGCACTTCACCCTCGTCGAGGTTTTCAACGCCCTCGAGAACATAATACTCGGCATGGAAGGGCACGGACTCTTCTCGAAGATTGACGTGGAAAACGCTAGGAAGAAGCTCCAGAAGCTCATGGACGAGCTGAACTTTCAGGTTCCCCTCGACGTTCCGGTCGAGAAGCTCCCCGTTGGAACCCAGCAGAGGATTGAAATCCTCAAGATGCTCTACAGGAACGTTGACATCCTCATTCTTGACGAGCCGACGGCTGTCCTAACGCCGATAGAGGTCAAGGAACTTTTCGCAGTTCTGAGAAAGCTGAAGGCTCAGGGAAAGACGATAATCTTCATCAGCCACAAGCTCAACGAGGTCATGGAGATAACCGACCGCGTCACCGTTATCAGGAAGGGACAGGTCGTCGGAACCGTCAAGACGAGTGAGGCAACACCCCAGCTCCTCGCGAGGATGATGGTGGGCAGGGACGTTGTTCTCAGGATTGAGAAGCCCCCGAAGGAGCCTGGGGAGGTTGTGTTCCGCGTTGAGAACCTCTGGGTTAAGGGCGACAGAGGTGAGGAAGCGGTCCGCGGGCTGACCTTCGAGGTCCGCGCAGGGGAGATATTCGGCATAGCCGGTGTCGAAGGCAACGGACAGAGCGAGCTGATAGAGGCAATAACGGGTCTGAGAAAGGTTGAGAAGGGTAAAATTTACCTCAAGGGAGTTGACATAACGGGAAAGAAGCCGAGGGACCTCTACGACATGGGAGTTGCCCACATTCCAGAGGACAGAACCCATATGGGTCTCATACTCGAAATGACGGTCATGGAAAACGCGATACTGGGAATGCACTGGAGGAAGGAGTTCTCGAAGGATCTCGGGCTGATAAACTGGGCCAAGGTTGAAGAGCACTCCAACAGACTAATCAAGGAGTTCGAGATAGTCGCCCCGGGAACAAAAGCACCTGTGAAGAGCCTGAGCGGTGGAAACCAGCAAAAGCTGATAGTCGCAAGGGAGGTCAGCAAGAAACCGGAGTTCATTATAGCGGCACAGCCGACGCGCGGCGTTGACGTTGCCTCCACAGAGTACATAAGGAACTACCTCGTCAAGCTTAGGAACGAGAACAAGGCCGTTCTGCTCGTCTCGGCCGACCTCGATGAGGTTCTCCAGCTCAGCGACAGAATGGCGATAATGTACGAGGGTCAGTTTATGGGAATAGTCAAACCGGACGAGGTTACAGAGGAGCAGATAGGCCTGATGATGGGAGGTGTTAAGGCATGACGGCCCTCGAGGAACTCAAGGGCTACATTAGACCCCTCGGTGAGAGCGTCCTAGCGATTCTCATCGGCGCTTTGATTGGCGCCATAGTGCTCTGGCTCAGCGGCTACAACGCCGTAGCGGCCTACAAAGCCCTGATTCAGGGTTCCTTCGGCTCCCTCGGGAACTTCGCCGAGACGCTGAGCAAGTCAACGCCCCTAATCCTCACGGCGATAACCTTCGCCATAGGTGCGAGAACGGGCCTCTTCAACATAGGCGCGGAGGGAGCGGTCTACTTCGGTGCCATAGCCGCCGTTGCAATAACCCAGAGCATACAGAACCCGCTCGCGGGAATACTCGCGGGCCTTTTTATTGGAGCGCTGTGGATGCTTCCGGCGGCCGTTCTCAAGGTTTACCGCGGCGTTCACGAGGTTATCTCCACGATAATGTTCAACTGGATTGCCTTCTATCTGGCGAGCTGGCTCGCGCTTCAGGTTTTCGAGAACCCAATGAACCCCAACAGCACGCTACCGATTCCACCTGGAGCGAGGTTGCCCCTCCTCGTTAAGAACTCCACGCTCTCGCTGGCCTTCGTGATAGCCGTAATAACGGCGGTCGTCGTCTACGTGATAATGTGGCACACCAAACTGGGCTACGAGCTGAGGACGAGCGGTCTGAACAGCAGGGCGGCCGAGTACGGTGGAATAAACCCGAGGAAGGCGATGCTGTGGTCGTTCATCATAGGTGGCATGACAGCCGGATTGGCCGGGGCACTTCAGGTCATGGGAATCCCGCCGAGCTATTCCATAAGTCAGGGGCTGGCCAACGTGTACGGCTACGGTTTCGATGGAATAGGTGTTTCCCTGGTTGGCAGGAACCACCCGCTCGGCATAATATTCGCCGGCATACTCTTTGGAGCGCTGAACGCAGGGGCAACCCTCATGCAGCAGACCGGCGTTCCGCTGGAGATGGTGAAGGTAATAGAGGGCATCATTATCGTTGCTGTGGCCGTTCCGGGACTGCTCGACCTGTTCCTAAAGCCCCTGAGGAGGGGTAAGGCATGAACGAGACATTCGTAATCAGTCTGCTCCTCGGTTCACTTGCGGCGATGGTTCCGATAGCGCTGACGAGCATAGGTGCTGTGATAAGCGAGAGGGCCGGTGTCGTCAACATCGGCTACGAGGGAATACTGATGCTGTCGGCATTCTTCGGGGCAATATTCGCGGAGCTTGCCAACAACGGCTGGGTCGGGCTTCTGGGAGGAGCACTGACCGGCCTCGTCATAGGGATGATACACGGTGTTATAACGGTCTACCTCAAGGGCGACCACGTAATTCCCGGTATAGGCATAAACCTCATAGGCTACGGTGGCGTCGCCTTTGGAATCCTTGCCTACTGGGGAACTGCCGGACAGCATCAGGTGGCTCCCAGCGCTCAGATTAAGCCCCTCTGGATGGACGCCTTCGGAAACTCACTGAGTCCGATGGTTCCGATAACGATTGCGATAGCGTTCATAGCTTGGTGGATGCTCTTCAAGACGCCCTTCGGGCTGAGAATTAGGGCGGTCGGTGAAAATCCAGAGGCGGCAGACGCCCTTGGAATAAACGTCGAGCTGTACCGCTTCACGGCGGTTCTCATAGCCAGCGCATTAGCGGGTGTCGCCGGGGCATACCTCAGCGTTGACTGGCTCGGAACCGTAACGAAGACGATAGCGGCCGGAAGGGGTTTCATAGCCCTGGCGAACATGGTCTTCAGCGGCTGGAACCCAATAATAGCCCTTGGTGGAGCGTTCCTGTTCGGATTCTTCGACAACTTCGCCATCTACATCCAGAACAACCCCTGGCTCGCGGGAACGATACCCTGGCAGTTCATAGCGACCCTGCCGTACGTCGTGACGCTCGTAGTTGTCGCGGGAATAATAGGAAGGGCCAGGCCACCCAAGTGGGACGGCAGGCCCTACAAGCGCGAGTGACGTCTTTCATTTTTTCAATATTACTCCCAGCGCGGTTCCTAGAACTATTCCCGTTATCAGGGACAGTATTGCGTACGTTCCGACCGAGCTCTCGGTTTTTATTGGCTCCTTAACAACCCCGCCCTTTGAAACCGCCCCTAGTATGGAAGCCGTGTTCTTGATGAGCCAGCCGGTGTAATTTCCGGAGGTCCAGAACACGGTTATCTCCGCCAGCGGTTTCCCGCTCTTCTGGGAAAGCTCTATGGCTGCGTTTTTGAGCTGTTCCGGACTGTCCGAGCCGTAAACTATCAAGGAGCTCTTCTCCGCGGTCGGGACGAGCCGGTCAACCCCTATGGCCGGAACCTCTTCCTCGGGCTTTATTGATGCGACTGCCTTAATCCCGAGCCAGTCGAGGGCGTATTCATCCGGAGGCATCTGGATTACGGCGGTCGCATTTTTGGGGGCTAAAGCTTTGTAGGCCTCAGCTATTGCCAGAACCCTCTCGCGGAACTTCTCGAAGTCCCTCTCGTAGGTCACCGCGTTCGCAGGGTCTTCCTCGATTAGGGCCTTCTCTGTGGCTTCCGCTATGGCTATGGCGTTGTAGGGGTCGAGCCAGACGCCGTGCGGGTTGTCCTTGCCGTTGTACCAGTATTCCTTGGCGTAGTGGAAGCCGTATTTCATGTAGTCGTCCACGAACAGGGCCTCCCCTGTTATGGTGCCCTCCCCTTCAAGTTCTGCAATCTTCTTCTCAACGGGCAGGTGGCCGCCGGTGGTTACTATTACCTTGGCTTGGGAAAGCAACTCAACCTGCTCCGCAGTGAGCTGGTAGTCGTGGGGGTCGACCCCGGGTGGAACTATAACCTTAACTTCGACGCCGGGAAAGGCTTCCTGAACTATTGAGGCCAGAGGTTCAATCGTGGCAACTACGAGGGGCCCGGACTGCGCGTGGACGCCTTTCGATGGGATTAGGGCCGTGAGCAGTATTAGGGTTAGAACCAGAGCCTTCCTCATCTTTAGGTCACCCTAATAAAGGTTGGTATGAGGTTTTAAAACCTTGGGTAAAAGAAAAAGGTCAGTCCCCATCTCGAAGCTCTTCAGTCTTGATGTGCGGCTTCCCTATGGCGATGGTGAAGCCCTTGAAGGAGTCGTCTTTTCTGCGGAACTCTATCGCGAGGGGGAGACCGTTGTCCTCGTTAAACACTATCCTCACAATCCTTGCCCGGGAGTGGTCGTTCAGGTAGTCCTCCTTGAGGGTCTCGTATTCGTCTATAACCCTGTTTATGCTCTCGCTGTGCATGTCGTAGATTTCGCGGGAGTAAACGCTGTGCTCCCTTATCTCCTTCACCTTTTCCCTCCTGTCCAAGCTACCACTCCCTCAGGCTTTGCGCCATTTCCCCTCTCTGAACTTAAAAACCTTCCTGTATTCTGCCATTCTGAGGGCCTCTTCGAGCTTGCCCTTCGGAACGTCGAGTCCGTGCAGTTCTTTGAAGAGTTCGAGAATCTCTTCGGTGCTCACAGCTTCCTTCTCCTCGAGGATGTTGCTCACGAGGTTAATCATGTCCTCGACGAAGTTCCACGGGAACACAATCCACGCCCACTCAATCTCTTCCCCGTAGTAAGTGGGCTTGAACCTTGAACCCTTTATGGTGAGCAGGGTCGCCGTTCTAACTTCCTCCGGTTTCTGGCTCTCGACGTAGTTCTTCGCCAGGGTTAGACTTTCGCCGGTGTCGCTGATGTCGTCAACGATTAGAACCTTCTTTCCTTCGAGGTTGTACGTGCTTCCATACCTGAGCTTTGCCTTTCCATCCGGGGTCGCCGTCACTCCCCAGTGCTCAACCTTCAGGCTCACGAGGTCCTTGATTCCCAGGTAGTCGCAGTAGAGCCTCGCCGCAACCCAGCCACCGCGGGCGAGTCCAACGATGACGTCTGGCCTCCAGCCTTCTTCGAGAACCTTCCACGCCCCTTCCTTTGCCCATCTTTCGATGTCTTCCCAAGAAGCGAGCCTAGCCGGGAACTTCTTCATTGGATTTCCCTTAATGGTGCAAAAACAAGGTTTTATTTAAGGTTTTTGGCGGAATCATTGACAGGCATGTGTAAAAAGAAAAAGCTCAAACTTGGAATATCCGTATGGTGTTGGTTCCAACGGTCCTTCCTATGGGAGTTCCCTTCGTCAGAAGAATGGTGTCCCCGTCCTTTACAAGCCCCAGTCCGGTTATCAGGCGTATTATCTCCTCTTCAGTCGGCTCCTCGACGGTAAACGGGTAAACTCCGTAGGAGAACATGAGGGTGTTCCCGACCCACTCGTCCGTTACAAAGGCCAGAACCCACTGTTTGGGCTTGAACCTCGCTATCAGGCGGGCGGTCTGACCGGTTCTCGTTGGGGTGAGGATGTACTTGATGTCTATCGAGTTGAGGGCCTCGATTATGCTCCTCGCTATGGCGTCCTTTATAGTTCCCCGTTTGGGGGAGGACTTCCATTCCTCCATCTTCCACTCAACGGTTCTCGACGTCCAGTGGGAGTCCCTATAGGCTTCGGTGGTCTTTGCTATCTTCGCCATCATCCTCACGGAGTCAACGGGGTATTTCCCAACCGCGGTCTCCTCGGAGAGCATGACGGCGTCGGTTCCATCGAGTATGGCGTTGGCGACGTCGGTAACCTCTGCCCTCGTCGGAAGCTTTTCCTGAGTCATGCTCTCGAGCATCTGGGTTGCCGTTATCGCAGGTTTGCCCACCTGATTTGCCCTTTTTATGAGCTTTTTCTGGACTATGGGGAGCTTCTCTATTGGTATTTCAACACCGAGGTCCCCCCTGGCTATCATTATTCCGTCGGAGGCGGTGAGTATCTCCTCGAAGTTCCTGACCGCGTCGGGTCTCTCAATCTTGGCAACCAGAAAGAGCTTGCCGTTCCTCTCCTCGACGAACCTCCTGACCTTCAGTATATCGTATGCGGAGCCGACGAAGCTTATCCCCACAGCGTCCACGCCGTTCTCGAGGCAGAACTCGACAAAGCGCAGGTCCTTCTCGGTGACGGCCTCTATGGCAAGCCTCGCCTTCGGGATGTTGATTCCCTTGTGGGAGAACAGCGTTCCGCCAACTATGACCTTACAAATCACGTCCTCCCCCCTGACTTCCTCAACGCGGAGCGCTATGAACCCGTCGCTGAGGTATATTATGTCCCCCTTCGAAACGAGCTTCGGAAAGTCCTTGAACTCCACCGGAATAACGGCCTCGTTTCCCTTTACGTCCCTTGTTGTGAGGGTTACGGTCTGCCATCTCCTCAGATTGACGGAACCTCCCTCAATTTCTCCGACCCTAATCTTGACCCCTGGCAGGTCTCCCAAGATGGCAACTGGAATCCCCAGCCGCTCCGAGGCCTTTCTCACAAGCCTGATGGCCTTTTCGTGCTGTTCGAGTGTCCCGTGGGCGAAGTTCAGGCGGGCCACGTTCATTCCTGCCTTCATCATTGCTTCAATCGTCTGGCGGTTGAGGGACGCTGGGCCGAGCGTTGCTATTATTTTCGTCTTGTGACTGGGCAGCCTCATGGTATCACCTTAAGGGAAGTTCCCGAAACCTCTAAATAACCTTTCCCCGGAAACTAATTAGTTAGGGTTTCCTAAATCCGGAGGTGGTCTCATGGGTGTTCTCGACGTTGAAGTCTTTGATGAGGACGGGGTAAAGAAGAGGCTCGGCGACATAATGGGGGGAAAGTGGACGGTTCTCTACGTTTATCCCAAGGACAACACTCCCGGATGTACGAGGGAGGCGAGTGAGTTCACGGAGCTTCTCGGTGAGTTTAAAAAACTCGGTTTTCAGGTGATTGGAGTGTCCAAAGACTCCGTTCAGAGCCACAGGCGCTTTAAGGAAAAGCACGGACTAAAGGTAAGGCTCCTCAGCGACCCTGATGCGGAGCTGATAAAGGCCCTCGGAGCGTGGGGAAAGAAGAAGCGCTACGGAAGGGAGTACGAGGGCGTCATAAGGAGCACCTTTATCTTCAATCCGGAGGGAGAGGTAGTGTGGAAAAAATTAAACGTCCGCGCCAAGGGGCATGCTTCCCGCGTTCTTGAAGTCGCCAAGGGACTCGTCGGCTGACCCTTCCCTTCGCCTCCTGTTCCGCTTTTTAATTTCTCCGGGTTCCACCGGAGGTCCCGGTTTCTTCATCTTTCCATCAACCACCTCAACTATGACCATGCCATCACCTCCCAAGATTGTATAATTTAATCTCACTTATGCAATCTATTACTTACATATATTGACGGGTTTATAAACGTTTCTACTGATTCTCTAAAAACGCTCAAAGCCTGAACTTCCAGCTCAGTATGTCGTCGCCGACCTGAAGGCGGAGCTTCCTGAGGCAGGAGTCGCAGTACCTTGGGGGTCTTTCGTCCCACTCGCTGAGACTCGATGGCGGGTTCATAACGCACTCCGAGGAGCAGTGGTCCAATCCAAAGGCGTGGCCGACCTCGTGGAGGATTCCCTTTAGCAATCGGCTTTCTACTCTTTTCTTTTCCGCGTTTTCCCCTTCAAAGGGTTTTATTGAGAGAACCATAATCCTCCTCTCAAGCCTCTTCGCCTGAAACCCGAGGAAGCTCTCGTAGAAGTCAAAGTACCTGTTCCTCGAAGCGAGGGGGAACCCCACGAGGCCGAGTATCTTGTTCATGAGAATCCCGTCCCTTTTCTCGGCCTCAACCTTCAGCCTGTAGTCGAGGAAGTCTATGAGAACCTCAAGGGGGTACAGCTTTACCCGTCCTCCGGGGGTGTCCACGGTTATCAGGTATCCAGGCTCCAGCGTCATCTTGTCGAGGTAGAGAAACCTCAGGGGAAGACCCCAGTCGCGGAACTTCCTGTTTGCTTCGTCAAGAACCCGGAATACAACCTCCTCAATTTCAGGCGTTAGGAAGTTGCTGACGTAGGTGAAGCCTATGAACTCAAAGGCCATTATTTCACCCAACCCTTATCCGGGCAAGGGCTTTTAAATCTTTTAGAGTTATGAACCGTGAAGCTTTTAAATCACCACCCGGAGTGAAGTAAGGGCGATGGCGTCCGCCCTAACTGCCCCTGAGGGGGGCTAATGACGCCTGTTCTCAAGCCCACGGAGGTGGGAGTATGACTTCAAAGCTGGACCTGTTCAACCGTTACATTAATGCTGATGCCGTTATTAGATACGTTGAGGAGAGAAGGCATGAGGACGGCGGGTACTGCTTCGTCAGCGTTCTCGACGAGACGAACATCAACGACACATACTATGCCATAAAGATTTACGGCGTCTTCGGCATGGAGGTTCCCGAGAAGGAGAAGACGATAGAGTTTCTGTACAACTCCGCCCAGCTTCAGACGGCGGCAGTCGCGGTTGCAATGGCGATAGAGGGAATGGCGGTTCTTGGAGCTAGGGACCTCGCACGGGAGAAGCTGGAACTGCTCTTCCAGAAATACAATCCGCTGGAGGGCAAGTTCGCCGTCGGTCTGGGAGGAAGTGAGGAGTTCGGAACCGCAACGCCCTTGGAGGCTACATACTGGGCAGTTAAAGCGATGAACGCCGCTGGCTACAAGCCGGACGATGAAATGAAGGAGCGCATAAGGGAGTTCGTTATGAAGTACAAGATGGGCGACTCCTACGGCGTTACCCATCCGACGACGACCATGACCTATCAGGCCCTGTACTCCCTCAGAACCCTCGGCTACAGGCCGCCGAAGAGCGAGCACTTCAGGAAGGTTGAAGTCTGTGGGGACTGGGGTGGGTTCACAGAGGTTCCCTACAGCCTGCCCCCCTATCTCGAGCCGACTTTCTACGCCCTCCGCGGTCTCGAACTCCAGAACCAGAGGGCTACGTGCATAAGAAAGCACATCTCCTTTATAAGAACCCTCCAGAACCCGAACGGAGGTTTCAGAAGGAGTATTGAACTCGGCATCTCAAACTTCCAGAACACTTACAGGGCCATTGCCAGCCTCGACGTCCTCCTGAAGTGGTACTGATGGACATGGTTGGGATTTCCCTCCGGGAGGCCCTCAAGGGCGGTGGCTGTCCAATCTGCAGGTTAGTTGAGAAGTTCGAAGACGAGGAAATTGAAACGATACTCTACGAGCATCCCAACGACCCGGAGGTCAGGAAAAAGTTCAGGGAGGGCCTTGGCCTCTGCCCCCATCACGCCTGGAAAATCCTTCACAAGGCCCTTTCCAATCCATTGCTCGGTCCGCTTGGGGTAGCGGTTATATACGAGGACGTTCTTAGACACTACCTTGAGAACCCCGAGGAGAGCAGACCGGGGGAGTGCTTCCTCTGCCGGCTCGTTGAGGGGAAGGAGAGGGCAACCGTAGAGGCCTTCGCCGAGAGACTTGAAGACCTGCTGGATGAATACCAGCGCTCACCATCGGTCCTCTGCAGAAGGCACTACCAGATGCTGTTGAGAGCAGTCGAGCGGGAAAAACCGGAGCTCGCGGCCAGGCTGAGGGAAATACAGAGGGAGAAGCTCAGAAAACTTGATGAACTCATGAGGGCGTTCATAGACAGCTTTGATTACAGGGCGGAGAGGCCGGCGACAAAGGAGGAGCGGGAGTCGTTAAGGGTTGGCCTTGAGGCTCTCGTGGGGAGACCCTTCGGAAGGAGCGAAAGTGAGGGGGAGAGGAAAAGGAAATGGGGAAGGTGGAGATTGAGGTAACCACCGAGGAGCTTGCCAGAATAAGGGAGCACAAGAGGGAAATAGAGGAGCGATTCAGAGACATCGAGGGACTGGAGAGAACGCTCAAAATACTCAAGTACAGAATCCTCAAGGAGAGGGAAGAACGGCTCAGAAAAAAGCTTGAAGAAATGAAAGCCCATTACAAGGAGCTTTTGGAGTTTGAAGTCAAAGCCAAAGAGGACAGGGAGTTCTTCATGCGCCTTAGGAAGGAGCTGAGCGAGGAGAACCGGAAACTCCGCGAGAGGCTGGGTGGTTGAGATGAAGGTTGTAGTTCGGGCCAGGGGGAGCTGGAGGAAAGTTACGTTTAAGGTTCCGGACGAGGTCTGGGAGAGAATCAAGGAGGTCTGCAAGAAGCACGGCTTTAGAGTCGATGAAGCATTGAGGATAATACTCTTGGACGGCTACATAGACGGTCAAACGCCGGATGACGATGAAATAGAGAGGATTAAAAAGAGGATTGACGAACTCGAGAAGGAGCTTTATGAACTCGAGGGCAAATGGTCGCCCCTGCGCTTCAAGATGTACTACTCGGCTTTAGACAACCAGAACCTGGCGATTCAGCTCTCGGGAATGATAGCCGAAAACAAGCGTCTGAGGAAGATGCTTGGACTCCCGCAGAGGGACTTCTCAAAGGCCGAGGAGCTGATAAGGTACTACATGTCCTCGGCCTTCGGCGAGCCGAAGGAGTGAGTTAGGTAAACCAAAATCTTTTAAACTGTTTTAATTCGAGGGTTGGGAGAGTCAGCTTGAATCGTTTCAGAAAGCTTGGAGAGGTGATGCCATGAACGTTAGGCTCATCGGATTTCTTGCAGTCGGGGGTGCACTGGGGGCGGTTGCGAGGTTTTACCTCTCGGGAATACTGCCCGTTTACAGGGACTTCCCAGTGGGTACACTGCTAGTGAACTCCATAGCGAGCTTCATCCTCGGCTACCTCTACGGCCTGCTTTTCTGGGGGATTAACGTTACGCCGGAGTGGAGGCTCTTCCTCGGGACGGGCTTCTGCGGCGCCCTAAGCACGTTCTCAACGTTTTCATATGAAACGTTTTCGCTCCTCAGGGAGGGGGAGTACGGCATCGCGGTTCTCAACGTCCTGGCAAACGTTTTTGTAACCATAGGTCTAGTATTTGCCGGGTTCATGCTGGCGAGGAGGTGATTGATGTGGTGGAGGTTGAGCACTGGAACACGCTAAGACTGAAGATATACATAGAAGAAAACGACCGCTGGAATGGGAAGCCCCTCTATAAGGCTATAGTTGAAAAGCTCCGCGAGATGGGTATAGCCGGGGCGACGGTTTACAGGGGAATCTACGGCTTCGGAAAGAAGAGCCTTATACATTCAAGCGATGTTGTGCGCCTCTCGACGGACCTGCCGATTGTAATTGAGGTCGTTGACAGGGGCTTCAAAATCGAAAAGGCAATCTGCGAAATCAAGCCGATGATTAAGGACGGAATGATTACCGTCGAACCGACCCTTGTGGTGTGGTTTGGGAGCAAAGATGAAATCAAAAAGTTCGAGGAAGATGCTGTCAGGGAGGAATAACGGTAGGAAGTAAAATCCAATAACTTAATAAACATCCGGGACCAGTTTAAAACGTCAGTGAGCACTAAAACTTGTTACGAGGGGATAGATTATGATGTCCCTTGAGTTCGAGGCTCCCCTTTATCTACTCAACCCCATCATGGACCTAATCATGGATGAGGATGCAAAACTGCAGTGGGTGTACTATCACGAACCCGACAACAGTGTTGTTATAAGGGTTGATGTTGCAAGGAAGTCCCTTGAGACTTTTCTTCTCAGGCTGGCATCCGTCGTCACTTCCCCGGTTGAGGTTACAATCGTTGATGAGAGGGAGGAAGGGAGGTTCATACACGAGGCTTTTCTTCTCCACGTGGACGTTGGCAGTAAATCCTACCCCGTTGTCGTTATGCTCTTCTACAACATCAGCAAGTTCTACCCGGACACCATAGTCGTTGGGACCTCCGATAAAGCACCGCCCGAGCTTATTGATTCGGTTCTCAACCTCACGGTGGGCAAGGTCAAGCTCCTTGACGCGGAGATGATTAAAAGCTCCGTAATAGACGACGGCCGCTTTATCTACCTGAGGACGCATCTTCCAGGCTCTCACAAGGGAGAAATTCTTGTTGTTTAGTCAACCTTTTAACTTTCCGTCCAGAACCTTTTTCAGGTGGTTGTCGTGCTCAGTCACATTAAGCTGATTTATGCCACGAAGAGCCGGAAGCTCGTCGGCAAGAAAATCGTTCTCGCGATTCCTGGGAGCATAGCCGCGGTTGAGTGCGTCAAGCTGGCCAGGGAGCTGATAAGGCACGGTGCCGAGGTTCACGCGGTGATGAGCGAGAGCGCTCAAAAGATAATCCACCCCTACGCGATGGAGTTCGCCACCGGGAATCCGGTTGTTACGGAGATTACGGGCTTTATAGAGCACGTTGAACTCGCTGGAGACCACGAGAACAAGGCCGACCTGGTTCTCGTCTGCCCCGCGACGGCGAACACCATAGGCAAGATAGCCTGCGGCATAGACGATACACCCGTCACGACCGTTGTAACGACCTCCTTCGCCCACACGCCGATTATGATAGCTCCGGCGATGCACTCCAGCATGTACGAGCACCCGATAGTTAGGGAAAACATCGAGAAGCTCAAAAAACTTGGCGTCGAGTTTATCGGTCCTCGCTTTGAGGAGGGGAAAGCTAAGGTCGCTTCGATAGACGAGATAGTCTACCGCGTCATCAGAAAGCTCCACCCCAAGAGCCTCAAGGGGAAGCGCGTTTTAGTTACGGCAGGAGCAACGAGGGAATACATAGACCCGATTCGCTACATTACCAACGCGAGCAGTGGCAGAATGGGAGTTGCCATGGCCGAAGAGGCGGACTTCAGGGGGGCTGATGTTACGCTCATCAGGACGAAGGGAAGCGTCCCGAGCTTCGTCGAGAACCAGATTGAGGTGGAAACCGTTGAGGAGATGCTCGAAGCAATAGAGAACGAGCTGAAGGCGAAGAAATACGATGTCGTCGTTTTGGCCGCGGCGGTCAGCGACTTCCGCGTTAAAAACAAAGCCGGTGAAAAAATCAAGAGCGGAGGAAGCCTTACCCTCGAACTCGAACCGACGCCGAAGATAATAGACCGCGTTAAGGAGCTCCAGCCGGAGGTTTTCCTCGTGGGCTTCAAGGCCGAGACGAGCGAGGAGAAGCTCGTAGAGGAAGCCAGGAAGCAGATTGAGCGCGCGGGGAGCGACCTCGTCGTTGCGAATACACTCAAAGCGTTTGGAAGCGAGGAGAACGAGGTTCTCCTAGTTACCCGCGAGGGCGTAAAGAAACTGCCGAGAATGGACAAGCGCGAGCTTGCCGAGCGGCTCTGGGATGAGATTGAAAGGCTAATCGAGTAGTTTTTAAGGCCTTTCTCCCATATTTTTGAGGCGATGTGAATGGTCTCGCTGAACGAACCGCTTCCGTATCTCCACGTAACCCCCTTCAACCTCATTTCGGCGGTTGCTGTTCTAGTCGTTGGCTATCTCATCTCGAAGGCAATAGTCGCCGCGTTCAAGAAAAGTCTCGGCCGAACGAAGCTCCCATCCCTCGTCGTTGAGTTTCTCTCGAGGTTCCTGGCGGCTGGTCTCTACCTGACGGTGATAATAGTCGCGCTTGGGGTTGCGGGGATTTCGGTCTCGCCCCTGATTCTCGGCCTCTCGGCAGTGGTTGGTCTAATCCTCGGCTTCGGGCTTCAGGACACGCTCACCAACATAGCCGCCGGGGTGTGGCTCGCCGCGCTGAGACCCATCGATATAGGCGAGGTCGTCGAGGTTGCCGGGAGAACCGGGAAGGTCAGGAACATAGGTCTGATGGGCACCGAGCTGCTCACGGCCGACAACAAGCTCATAACAATCCCCAACAAGCTGGTCTGGGGCAGTATAATAGTGAACTACACAAGAATGCCCACGAGAAGGGTTGACGTTGACGTTGGAGTTGCCTACGGAACCGACCTTGATAGGGCGATAAAGCTGGCCGTTGAGCTTATGAAGAGCCATCCGAAGGTTCTCAGTGACCCCGAGCCGAGCGTCGTCATAACGGCCCTCGCGGATTCCTCGATAAACCTCCAGCTCAGGGCATGGGCAAAGACCGAGGACTACTGGACGGTTAAGGGAGACCTTACGAAGGGAATATACGAGCTTTACACCCGGGAGGGCATCGAGATTCCGTTCCCGCAGCTTGACGTCCACCTGAAGAACGAATGATTCTCGTGTTTTTCTCTTTTCCCGCAGTTTGTGTGCGGGCCTCTTCTCAAACCTTTCGTTTTGAACCATAAGGTTCATAAGCAATCTTGAAACGTTTCTACTGTGATGTTAATGAAGAGGATAGGCCTCATAGGAGGAACGACCCCGGAGTCGACCTGCTATTATTACAGAAAGTACGTTGAGATAAGCCGGGAGCGCTTCGAGCCCAATGTTTATCCCGAGCTGATAATCTACTCCATAAACTTCAAGGAGTTCGTGGACAACCCGAGGGGCTGGGAGGGCAGGAAGGAGATACTCATCAACGCGGCGAAGGCCCTTGAGAGGGCCGGGGCGGAA
>NZ_JAMONU010000039.1 GCF_027066465.1 Thermococcus sp. | reverse complement strand
TTCAAAAGCTGGAGGAGTATCTCCTTCGCTCTCTCGGTCTTCATTTGGTTCACCTAATGGATTTTGGATTGTGAGCTTATAAAACCCTCACCCATGCCACTTTTCGTCAAGGGGCTTGAGAAGACTTTTACCGGTGAGCCTTTGATATTCTTCGTCCAGCTCGAAGAGCTTCATAAGGTCATCGAGTATCTCCTCCGGTGTGGCCTTCCCGAGGAGAGGCTTCCAGTCGTTGGTAACCTCTGCGTAGTAGTAGAAGTGCCCCCAGCTCATTCCGTATTTTCTCCCAATTTTCTCAAGCTCGACCTTTATTTTGGAGAGGCTCATGTCAGCAACTAAAACCAATACCTTATAAACCACCGCCCCAAAACCACTCCGGGCGATGAAGAGTTTTATCCCTCCTGACGGGGACTCGCTCCCCCCGAGATGAAGACGCGGTCCCCCCTCGAGCCCCTCGGAGGTGGGAGCTTGGAGAACCTTGAGGTAATCTACCCCGACCTGTTCCCAATCGAGATTCCGCCCAACACGGTGATGCTTAAGGGCCTTGACTGGGACTCCAACGTCTACCTCTTCCGCTCCGGAAAGGAGGCTCTAATCATCGACACGGGCACGGGCGAGAACGCCGAGCGCTACTTCTCCCTGTGGCTCGGGGAGGGCTACCTTGACAGCCTGAAGAAGGTTGTAATCTTCAACACCCACGAGCACTTCGACCACGTCGGCGGAAACCTTGCCATGAAGGAACTCTTCGAGAGGCTCGGCGTCGATGTTCTCTTCGCTTCGCACAGGAAAACAGCTGAAGTCCTTGAGCGCGCCGATGGAAGGATAATCCTCGACTACGCCTACGGGAAGAGGTTTCCGGGGCATGATGTTGACATCAAGCTCGATGACGGCGACTACCTGAAAGTGGGCAGGAGAAAACTGCTCCTCCTCCACACGCCGGGCCACACCGCTGGAAGCTCCTGCCTCTACCTCGACGGCGAAGTTAAGCTAATCTTCACGGGCGACACCATATTCAACGGAACCGTCGGGAGAACGGATTTGCCAACCGGGAACAGGGAGGAGCTGAGGAAGAGCATTGAGAAACTGGCGGAGCTTGATGTTGACTTCGGCCTGCCCGGGCACGGCTGGCTCATAAAGGACTGGCGCGGGAACATTAAAGCGGTGAGGAGGTTCCTATGAGGAAGGGTTCGCTGAAGGAGGTTCTGGCAAAGATTAAGCACGACCCGAGGGAGGACGAGCGGGACTACTACATCGTCATCGAGCACCGCGGGGCTTACGGGAACGAGAAGAGAATCCCGGTTGAGATGATTGAGCTGGGACACGGCTACTTCTTCATCGGCGAGACCCAGATTCCATACCACAGGATAATCCGGGTTGTCAGGAAAGACGGAAAAGTGGTGTGGGAGAGGCACTCAAGAGATTAGCTCTAGCTCCGACGTTAGAATCGCCCACTCCTTCTTCTCGAAGGCCTCAGGAACGGCCGTCGCAACGAGGTAGCCGTTGTGAAGCACCGCGCTGTCCTTGAGGTAGAGGACGAAGTCCATCATATCCTTAAAGCCGAGTTCAAGCGCTATGTAGCCGAGGTTCTGGAGGAAGAGCACGGAACCCCTTTCGGAATTACCCTTCAGAAACTTTAGAAGCTCACTGCTCATTGAGGGAAGCTCGGATGGAGAGACGGAACTCTCACCCTTCGCCTTAGTTATCCACACCACCTCAACACGGCCGGAGAGTCCCTCAAGGAACTTCTCAGGATTTTCTCTGATGATTGCCCTCAGCGGAAAACCCCTCGATGCCATGTCTATGAGGAAGTACTTGGCCTTAACGTTGTCTGTGAAGAGGTAGCCGCCCGGGCGCAGGCTTGAGGGGGCTATGTTCTTCTCGCTCATGGCCTTTATTAGCTCGTAGACCTTTTTGATTTCCTGGTAGTGCTCCTCCTCCATGGTCGCAAGGCTGAGGGCCAGCTCCCTGACTTCCTTGTCCTCCGCAACCTCCCCCAGAAGTTCGTATGTTCTCTTCGCGAACAGCTCACTCTCCATGCAGTACTCGAGTGCGGTAATGTAGTCTTCAACGCTTGCAAACTTTGGGTAGAGCGGGGCAACCTCCACCGGGGGAAGCTCAACCGCCAGCGGCTCCTCACCGGGAAAGAGCTTCTCAAAGAGGCTCTTCAGCGCGGCTTCATGCTCCCTGCTCTCCTCGCTCATTTTGAGAAACAGTGCCTTGACGCTCAGGTGCTTGGCCCTCGAGGCCAGCCTCGCATAATATTTGGCCTCCTCCACCTCGTTCCTTATGGCGTAGCTGAGGAGTTCTTTGGGTGAAGATTTCTTCAATCGTTTGATGACCTCCTCCATGACCTCCTTCGGGTCTTTCAAATCCATCTCCATTCTCACTCCCCGAGAAGTGTTGTTAAAAACACGGAAAAGCTTTTCTATGCCGCACATAACGGAGAACCATGATTGACGCGCACGCTCACTTTGAGTTCTACAGAAGGGATGCCCCGAAGGTTATAGAGGACTGCCGGAAAGAGCTTAGGGCAGTGGTCGATTCAATCACCGAGTACAGGAAGGCCCACGTCTGGAAGAGCTGGGAGCTGCTCAGACCGTACTTCGGCTTCGTCTTTCCGACCCTCGGCTACCACCCGAACGAAGCCCGCAGGGGCAACTGGGAGAAGGTGAAAAAGGTCGAGGACTTCATACGCGAGCACTCAAAGGAGATAGTCGCCATCGGGGAGATAGGCCTCGACTACCACTACGCCGAGAACGAGAGGCAGAGGGAAAACCAGCGCGAAATCTTCAGGCACTTCCTCGAGCTGGCCGTTGAGCTCGGCCTTCCGGTCGTGATACACGCGAGGGAGGCCGAGGGAGAGGCGTACGAGCTGGTTCAAAGGGCGGGCGTTAAGGCCTACTTCCACTCCTACGCCGGGAGCGTCGAGCTGGCCAAAGAGATAGTCGAGAACGGCCACGTCATAGGGATAAACACCGGAGTAGTCTTCATTCCGGAAGTTAAGGCGGTTGCTGAAGCAATCGACGTGGATTACCTTTTGGCCGAGACGGACAGTCCATACATGAGTCCATTCAAGGGAAAAAGAAACACCCCGTGCAACGTTAAAATAGCGGTCGAGTGGATAGCGAGGCTTCAGGGGCTGGAGTTTGAAGAGGTCGAGAGGGAAACCGAGAAAAAGGCCATCGAGTTCTTTGCTCTGGGGGTGAAAGCATGAAGGTCGAAGAGGCCGAAAGGGTGAGGGAACTCTTGAAGGAGCTCGGCGAAGATGCCTTAATCGCGAGGCTGGACTCGTTCATAGCTTTAAACGAGGGGCTTGAAACCAAGAAGGGCGAGGACTACATAAAGCTCTCGATTCTGGGCTTCCTCGAAGGACTCCTGACGACGCTGAAGATGAAGTATCCGGAAAATGGGGAGGTTGTAAAGCTTTACGAGGAAATCAAGGCCAAGCGGGCAGAGCTTGATAAGTTCTTCAGGAAGCCGGCGATGCAGAATCTCCAGTAAACAGGCGTGTGAACACGTCCGAGTCCATTT
>NZ_JAMONU010000038.1 GCF_027066465.1 Thermococcus sp. | reverse complement strand
TCACCAGTCCGCTTCGTGAATAAGCTCACCCTCGGCGAAGACGTGCGTCGGGTAGTTCTCGAGGTTGAACGGGTCTCCGTTCCAGACAACGAGCGAAGCCCACTTGCCCTTCTCTACGCTCCCGAGCCTGTCATCGACGCCGAGTATCTTCGCGTTGTTGTGGGTGATTACCTTTATCGCTTCCGCCTTGCTCATGCCGAGCCTTATGAAGTGTCTGAGCTGGAGGTAGAGGTTCGCCTGGAGCGTGACCGGGTGGTCGCTCATGAGGCCGAAGAGAGGCCTGACCTCGAGCAAATACCTGGCGTTCTTCCAGTCCTCGTGCTTGAGTTCCACCTTGTATGGGTGGCTGTCGAATGGGCCGTAGATTACGGGAACGCCCTCGGCTTTAATCTTCTCGAAGGTCTCCCTACTATGGACGTCGGCGGCGTGCTCGATTGTTATCTTAAGTCCGAACTTCCGCTTTATCATCAGCAGGGCAGCGATGTCGTCCTCTTTATGCACATGAACGCGGAGTGGAAGTTCACCCTTGAGGACGGGGATTAGCGCTTCAACGGTCGGCTCGACCTCCTCAGGCTCCTTCTTGCCCTTTTCGATGAGTTTTATTGTCTTCTGAGTCTTGATGAGCCAGTTGAGGAGGATTCCAATGGCCCCCATTCTCGTGGTCGGCCTCGTTCCCTTCCACTCAGTTGTGGAGCGAGGGTTGTAGCCGAAGGCAGCTTTAACGCCCGCGTACTGGACGAAAGCATCCTCGATGTCGCGCCCGTAGTTCTTTATGAAGACGGCCTTTCCGCCGATGATGTTTCCGCTTCCCGGCAGAACCGAGGAGTAGAGCACGCCGAACTCGATGGAGTGCTTAAACGCTTTGTCGTCCATGTAAATGGAGTAGAGCGCATCGACGAGCGGAAGAACCGAGTCCATCTGCTCGTTGGCCTCGCCCTCCTGGTAGGGTTCCCCATACCTGTCCATTCCAATGTGGCTGTGGCCGTCTATGAAGGCAGGAGTAACGACACCCTCGGCGATTACTTCTGCATCCTTCGGTTTCTCTTTGGTTACATCCACGATGTTTTCCTCGAAAACGACGTAGACGTCCCTTTGGACGTTGCCGAGACCGTCGTAGAGAAGGGTTGCCTTCACGGCTTTCACGTTCATCACCGTTAAGAATTGAGAGCTAACGTTTAAATGCATATCGTCAAGAAGCCCAACCGGCAGTTTTCAGCAGAATTGCATAAATAAAGAATTGAGGGATTAAATAATTATGCAAAAATGACTCAGAAGTTGGGGACGTAGCCCATCTCCTCGGCTATCTTCCTGAGTCTCTCAATCCTCTTCTCGGTCGGCGGGTGCGTTGAGAACAGCTCCGCGATGCCCATCCCCCTAAAGGGGTTGATGATGAACATGTGGGCGGTCGCCGGGTTACCCTCACGCATCGGCCTGTAGCGGACGGCCTGCTCAATCTTGAGGAGCGCGCTCGCCAGGGCCCAGGGCTTCCCGCTGAGCTTGGCGCCCCCCTCATCCGCCAGGTATTCCCTTGAGCGGCTTATCGCTGCCTGAATCAGAAGGGCCGCTATCGGGGCGAGTATTGCCACGAGTATTGCCACTAAAAGATTGTCGCCGTCCCTGTCGTCGTAGGCTCCAAATATCGCTATCCAGCGCGCCCAGTAGGCGAGTTGCATTATCGCCCCGGCCATCGCGGCCGCAACGGTTCCTATCAGTATGTCCCTGTTCTTAATGTGAGTCATCTCGTGACCGAGAACTCCCTCAAGCTCGTCCCTGTCGAGGATTCTGAGAAGGCCCTGAGTTACCGCCACAACCGCGTGCTTCGGGTTTCTGCCGGTGGCGAACGCGTTCGGAGTCTCGGTCGGGATTATCGCAACCCTCGGCGTTGGCAGTCCCGCCCTCTCCGCAAGGCCTCTCACTATTGCGTAGAGCTCCGGCGCCTCTGTCTCGTCCACTATCCTCGCGTTGTACCAGCTCAGCACGATTTTATCGCTGTACCAGTAGGTTATGAAGTTGAAGAGCATCGCGAAGAGGAACATTATCAGCGCTAAGTTCGGGCCGCCGAAGAGGTAGCCTATTCCCATGAGCAGTCCCGTAAGGATTGCCATCAGCAGGCCCGTTCTAATCCACATCTCGAACCCCATGCCCCTCACCTATCGGGGGGTTGAAAACGGAGGAAATAAAACCTTTTGGTTCAAAAGTGGGTAAAGAAGAGGGCGTCACATGCCCATACCCATGTCCATGCCGCCCATTCCACCGGCCATCTCGTTGCCCTCTTTGCCCTTGCTGGGCTTAGCCGCGATGACGTCGTCGATGCGGAGTATCATTATTGCCGCTTCGCTGGCGCTCTTGATGGCCTGCTTAGTAACCCTGAGGGGAGCGATGACTCCCTTCTCCATCATGTCGGCCGGCTCGCCTTCGAAAACGTCTATGCCTATCCCGAGGCCCTTGTTCTTGTGCTCGCTGATGACCTTGACCATTATGTCAACCGGGTCGAGTCCGGCGTTTTCAGCCAAAGTCTTCGGGATTATCTTGAGAGCCTCTGCAAAGGCCTCAATGGCCAGAGCTTCCTTGCCGCCGACCTGCTTGGCGTACTCGTCGAGCCTGATGGCGAGCTCGATTTCAGGGGCGCCGCCGGCCGGGAGTATCGCACCGTCCTCCATGACGTCCTTGACGACCTTGACGGCGTCCTCAAGGGCTCTCTCGACTTCATCAACCACGTGCTCGGTTCCACCGCGGATGAGTATGGTTACCGCCTTCGGGTTCTTGCAGCCTTCAACGAATATCATGTTCTCGCCGGCGACCTTCCTCTGCTCGACGAGCTCAGCCTCACCGAGGTCTTCGCTCGTTAAGTCCTTAACGTTGGTCACAATCTTCGCTCCGGTGGCCTTCGCGAGCTTCTCCATGTCACTCTTCTTGACCCTCCTGACGGCCATTATGCCATACTTAGCCAGGTAGTGCTGGGCCAGGTCGTCGATGCCCTTCTGAACGAAGACAACGTTG
>NZ_JAMONU010000037.1 GCF_027066465.1 Thermococcus sp. | reverse complement strand
CCGGTTCTTCCCATTTAACCTCGACGCGCGTTACCCTCGCCAAAGGCGGCCCCTGGTGCGCCCATCCTATCAGCGCTTCAACCCTTTCTTCGTCCCCCTCAACGACGGCCTCAACGCTTCCGTCGGGCAGGTTCCTGACCCAGCCGGCAAGGCCGAGCTTTCTGGCTTCCCTCTGCATGCTCCAGCGAAAGCCGACCCCCTGAACTCGACCGTAGATTCTGAGGTGCGCCCTAACCTTCCTCATGCACCATCCCGTCTCATCTTCTCCACAAGGGATTTAAGCTTTACTTGCCTACTCCCTCAGGGATGTCCTATGGAGGCAATACTCGTCTACACGACCTTCCCGGACTGGGAGAGCGCCAGAAAGGTCGTCAGGGAACTCCTCGAGAGGAAGCTCATAGTCTGCGCGAACCTCCGGGAGCACGAGGCCGTTTACTGGTGGGAGGGCAGGATAGAGGAAGGAAAGGAAGTCGGCGCGATACTGAAGACCGAGGTGAGCAGGTGGAAGGCCCTGAGGGACACCCTGAGGGAGCTTCACCCCTACGAGGTCCCTGTCATAGCCAGGATTGACCTCGACAAGCTCAACAGGGAGTACTCCGAGTGGATGGCGAGGGTGCTGTTTGGATGATTAGGAAGGTGAAGCCCGAGATAAGGGTAGTTGGCTTTGACGACGGAACGTTCTCCTTTTCTTCCAAGGTTGAGAAGGGGAAGACCGTTCTGATAGGCGTTGTTATGAAGGGCTCTAAGGAGGTCGTGGGAGTTCTCAGCAGGTGGATAACCGTAGACGGAACGGACGCTACGGAAAAGATAATCGACGCGGTTAAAAGCTCCCGCTTCAAGGACCTGAGGGTAATCATGCTCAAGGGAATAACCTACGGGGGCTTCAACGTCGTTGACCTCGATAGAATCCATCGCGAGACTGGACTTCCGGTAATAGTTGTCGTTAGGAAAAGACCGGACGTTGGGGCGATGGAGCTCGCCCTGAGGAAGCACTTCCCGGACTGGAGGGAAAGGCTTGAACTCCTCAGAAAGGCCCCTCCTATTCGTGAGGTGGTTCCCGGAAAGCTCTACCTTCAAGCGGTTGGGGTGGACGTTGAGACGGCCGCTGAGATTGTAAAAACCACAACGAGAAGCGGCCTCATCCCGGAACCGCTCCGGCTGGCGCACATGATAGCCAGTGCCGTGATGACCGGCGAGAGCAAGAGGGAGTAGGTTTATAAGGGAGAGGATGTAGGGGAAAGCGACCGATGATGGCAACAGGGTAGCTACCGAACGATGAGGAAGCCGTTCCAGTCTGAGGTCAGTCACAGGGGACGAGCAGGACCGGAAGCTTTGAGTCCCTTATAACCCTCTCCGCGGTGCTGCCGAGGAGCAGGTCCTTGAGAATGCCCCTGCCCTTCTTGCCTATGACTATGAGCGTTGAATCCTTGGCCAGGGCGGTTCCGATTATCGCCTGACTCGCCGTTCCGACCATGACCTCCCACTCGAAGCTCGCCCTTATGCCTTTGGAGGTCTTTTCAAGGTTCTTCTTGGCTATCTCGATGTTGTGCTCAAGCTCCTCAATCTTCCCGTAGTCAACGGAATGGAGGAGTATGCCCTTCTCTATGTGCTCCTCGAACTTCCTCACGGTCTGGACAATCTTGAGCGAGCACCTTGAGAAGTCTATCGCAACCAGCGGCCTCTTGAATATGTCGCGGCACTCCACGGCAAGCTCGTAGGAGTCGTCCCTCTTGATGTACTTGAGGAGCAGAACCGGCTTTTTGGTTGCCCTCGCGAGGTTCGAGGCCGTGCTTCCCATAAACATCTGCCTCCAGACGTTTTCGCCGACGCTCGGGGTAACTATGAGGTCCACTTTGGCTTCCTCGCTCGCCTCCGCTATCTCAAGCGACGGAACGCCTATTCTCACTGAAGTCCTGACGTTCAGGCCCCTCTTTCTAAGTCCCTCGGCTATCTCTTCGAGCTTCTTCTTGTAAACCTCCTCCAGCTCAAACGCCTCGAACTCGGCCACCGTTATGTCGATGACGTGGAGGAGGTACAGCTCCTTAACCCCCAAGTCGAAGAGCTGGGGAATGCAGTGGTTGAGGGCGTGGAGCGAAACGTCGGAGAAATCGGTTGGGTAGAGAATCCTCTCAAACATCGGACCACCTCGCTGGAATGTACGGCACCACCTTATTTAGCCCTTCCGGGGAAAGGTTAATAGATGAAACGAGAAGTTTTTCGCATGGAGAGAAGGGTCGTTTTAAAGGCCGTCAACCTGTACAAGAGCTACCATCTTGGGAAGGTCACGGTCCCAGCGCTGAGAGGCGCGAGCATAGAGGTTAGGGAGGGGGAGTTCGTGGCGATAATCGGACCGAGCGGCAGCGGGAAGACAACCCTCCTCAACATACTCGGCCTCCTTGACACACCGGATTCTGGTGAGCTCTACATAGACGGGAAGTCCGTTATAGGTCTCAATGACGACGAGCTTTCCGAGATGAGGCTGTGGAAAATAGGGTTCGTCTTCCAGCACTACAACCTTATACCAATCCTCACAGCTCTCGAGAACGTTGAAATACCCATGATTCTGGCGGGGGTTCCTCCGAAGAAGAGAATAGCCCGGGCGAGACTGCTCCTCAAAATGGTGGGAATCCCCCACATGGAGAACCACAAACCGACCGAGATGAGCGGCGGTCAGCAGCAGCGCGTCGCCATAGCGAGGGCGCTCGCCAACGAGCCGAGCATAATCCTCGCCGACGAGCCGACCGGAAACCTCGACACGAAGTCTTCGGAGGAGATAGTTAACCTGATGCGGACCCTGAACAGGGAGAAAGGGACGACGTTCGTCGTCGTCACCCACGACCTTGACGTGGCCAGAAAGGCCGACAGGATTTTGAGGATTAGGGATGGAAAGCTCTACGAGGTGGAGAACTTATGAGAAAGGTCTTTACCGTGGTCTTGGCGCTTATGCTCATCGCGGTCTCATTCAGACCCGTCTCACCGGGAGCGTTCCAGGAGCCGGCCTACATGCAGGTCTTCTCCGGCTACCTTGGCCTCGGGGAGTCCCTGACGTTTGGAAACTACACGCTGACGGTCGTTGACTTCCTCTACAACGCCCAGACGGGGACAATACCCCTGGTTCTCTTCAAGCTCCGGGACAACAGGAACTTCACGTCCGTTGAGTTCGCCCTCGGTGAGGGTCAGAGCTACACGTACGGGGACGTCAAGGTTTACCTCAACTATGTGAAGAACCCAACGAGCAATCCCTCGGCGCTCGTCGCCGTTTTCTCGAAACCAACAACTGTCTTCTATGGGACGACGAAGGCCAACTCAACGTTTTCCTACGGTCCGGTTCAGCTGTCCCTCATAAACGTGAGCAACAAAACCGTCTTCATGCGCTACTACCGCGACGGCTTCACGGACTACGCCTACTTCGGGGTAGGTGGCCACTACTGGCACGATATAGACATAGTGATTTACAACATCACCAACGGAAGTGTCAGGATGAAGATACTCGCTCCCAAATACATACGCTACTCAATCGTCCAGGGGGCAGTTGTTGTAATCCAGAACGTGAGCTTCACG
>NZ_JAMONU010000036.1 GCF_027066465.1 Thermococcus sp. | reverse complement strand
TCACTCCATTCTGCCCTTTCTCCCGGCTCTTCTCCTCGGCCTGCACCTCGGCGGTCCGTTCCTGTTCTTCGCCCTCGGCTGGGGGAGTCATTTGTTCCTCGACTTCTTCACCGGCGTCGTGCCCGTTGCTTACCCGCTGTCGAGGAGGGGCTGGGGGTTGTCAATTACCGTTACTGGACCGAGGGATTTTAGAATTGAAATCAAACTAATCGAAAGATACCCTGAGAGGAGGCACGATTACAGGCTGGAAATCGGCGGAAGTGCGGCGCTCGCTCTCTTAACCACCTTAACGGCAATAATTAGGCTGCACTAAAGGGTTCAGTGCAAAACTTTTATACCTCGATGCCCATCTGTAAACGGTGGTTCTCATGGGGAAGCTTGACTGGATTAGGGAGGAACTTCAGGAGCTCAAGGAGAAGGGCCTCTACGTGACCATAAGAAAGCTTGAGAGCGCACAGGGTCCGTGGGTCGTCGTCGACGGCAAGAAGGTCCTCAACATGTGCTCCAACAACTACCTCGGCTTGGCTGCCCACCCCGAGGTCCGCTACGCAGCCATAAGGGCCATCCTCGACTACGGTGTTGGTGCCGGAGCCGTGAGAACGATAGCGGGAACGATGGAGCTCCACGTTGAGCTTGAAGAAAAGCTGGCGAAGTTCAAGAAGCGCGAAGCGGCCATACTCTTCCAGAGCGGCTACAACGCGAACCTCGGAGCTTTAAGCGCCCTCCTCAAGAAAGGAGAAGACGGAGTCTTCATCAGTGAGGAGCTCAACCACGCGAGCATTATAGACGGAATGCGTCTCAGCGGTGCACCGAAGGTAATCTACAAGCACCTCGATATGGATGACCTCAAGAAGCGCCTTGAGGAGAACAAGGATAAGAAGAAGAAAATCATCGTCAGCGACGGTGTCTTCTCGATGGATGGCGACCTCGCCCCGCTCCCGGAGATGGCCGAGCTGGCTGAGCAGTACGATGCCATACTCTACATAGACGACGCGCACGGTGAAGGAGTTTTGGGGGACAGCGGAAGGGGAATCGTGGACCACTTCAAGCTCCACGATAGGGTTGACTTCGAGATGGGAACGCTGAGCAAGGCCTTTGGAGTTATCGGCGGTTACGTTGCCGGTCCCGAGGAGGCCATCGAGTACCTCCGCCAGAGGGCGAGGCCGTTCCTCTTCTCGAGCGCTCCGAACCCACCTGACGTCGCGGCCGCCATAGCTGCCGTTGAGATTCTCCAGAGGAGCGACGAGCTCGTTCAGAAGCTCTGGGACAACACCCACTTCCTCCAGAACGGGTTAAGGGATTTGGGCTACGACCTCGGAAACACCAAGCACCCGATTACTCCGGTTATGCTCTACGACGAGAAGCTCGCCCAGGAGTTCAGCAGGAGGCTCTACGACGAGTACAACATCTTCGCGCAGGCGATAGTTTATCCGACCGTCCCGCTCGGAACTGCCAGGATAAGGCTTGAACCCTCGGCGGCCCACAGCAAGGAAGATTTGCAGTACGTCATAGACGCCTTCGAGGACCTCGGAAAGAAGACCGGATTCCTCAAGTGAACTTTCCTTCTTTTTAATTCCCCGGCTAAACTTGAGTTTAGACAGGTGTGGGGATTACTTTTGACGTGCCCAACAACGTTTAAATATCAAGGATAGTTAGATTCTAACTCAGGTGAGGCACACGCAGTACCTCCAGTTCTTCCATATTGCAACGGCCCTCGCGGTAATAGCGGTCATGCTCTCGCTCCTCCTCTTCAGTCTCAGATACCGGGAAAAGTTCAGGGACAGCTACCCGGGCCTTGCGCGAGCCTACGATTGGATGATAGTTGCCTGGACTGGGTTCTGTATAGCAAAGATGGCCTTTCTTCCCGTTGACCTCCAGGAGGGCGGCCTGAAGATTGGACTCCTTGGCGACTTCTCGTATCCAACGCTTGCGTGCAACCTCATACTGGGGCTCTCCCTTCTGGCGCTCGCCTACGGGTGGAGCCACATTCTGAGGACCATAGTCGTTGAGTACGAGCTCGTTCCGGTGGTGGAGATGAACGCAGACAACAAGAGCAACCTTGCTCCGGGGCTTTACCTCGTCACGCCGAAGAACGCACTGAAAGTTCTGAAAAAGTTTCTCCCGGGAAGGGCCGCCGTTATAATCTCGAGACAGCATCCCAGCTTCTTTAGGAAAACTCTGGGGCTTGAGAGAACGCCGGCAATATGGCTATCGAGGGTCGGTGAAGAGGACAGCATTCACCCGAGAAAGCTGGAGCAACTGACGCATATACTCGTTCAGTTCATGAGAAGGGGGGAGCCGGAGAAGCTGATTTACATAGACGGCCTTGAGTACCTGGTACTTGAGAACGGCTTCGTCCCCGTGTTCAAGTTTCTCTCCCACATAAAGGACTACTCCCTCATCAACAACACGGTTACAATCGTCGTCTTCGAGCCGAACTCCCTTGAGAAACGGGAGGCAGAATTCCTGCGGAGGGAGTTCAAAATCCTTGAATAGTCAGAACTTCGTCCACTCGACCTTGTAGTAGGTAACGTCCGCATCTTCGTCAACTATCGCCATCACCATGTTCTTCCTGACGCCGTGGGCAACCCTAACGCGAGCGGTTATGTCGTTCGGGCTCAGGCGGGAGTTCTCAGGGAGAACCCACACGAGCCACTGGGAGTGCTCGTCCATGCCCCTGCGGTAAACGCGGAAGTGCGAGCCGAACTTTAAACCAGACTTGACGGTGTAGCCCCTGTCCCTCAAATCCTTGTAGACGAGGTATTTCGCATCGAACAGCTCGTCCCTCTTCCTCCCAAGGTTCATGAGCTCCTCGACGGTTAGTTTTCTCTTTCCGTCCCTGACCTCTATCTTGCCCCTCTCGACGAGATAAGTGGCCTCAAGTAGCGAGAGGAAAAGCTTGCCCTCGACAAGCTTCCCGAAGTGGCGCTTGTTGTAGAGGCCGTTTACTGCGTTTTGGTCGGTTGAGAAGACCCTGTCCCCGCTCAGGTAAAAGGTTATCATTCAGCTTCCCCTCCATTCCTCAGCCGGCAGGAGCATGTAGTACGCATCTTCGCCGTCGGAGTAGTAGCCTATAATCCGCTTCACCTTTTTAAAGCCGAAGCGCTCGTAGAGCTTTATGGCCTTTTCATTGCTCACGCGAACCTCGAGACCTATGTACCTCGCTCCCCTCTCGATGAGCCTCTCTATCGCCTCCGTAAGTAACGCCGAGCCTATGCCGTTTCCGCGGTAGCGCTTGTCCACGGCTATGCTCATTATGTGCCCCTCGAGGTCCGGCCTCAGGTAGGCCATGACGTAGCCTATGACCTTCCCGTTGTACTCCGCAACGAGAAAAGTGTCCGGATTGTTCTCGAGGAAGACGAGGAAGATTCCCCTCGGGTAGGCCTCACGGAAGGATTCCCTCTCGATGCGCATTATCTCGTTGATGTCGAAAAGCCTCGCGGGCCTTATTGAGACGAGTGCCAGCGGAACCTTCGCCCTCACTTCTCTCGCCGAGACGCTCATGTTAGTATCTCACTCCCCAAGACTTTTAAGGATTGAGGGACTCAAATTGAACGCCGGGT
>NZ_JAMONU010000035.1 GCF_027066465.1 Thermococcus sp. | reverse complement strand
GTTGGTTACGCCGTAGACGGTCTCGGGTCTGAGCGTTGCCGCGGGCAAATAAACCTTCTCGCCGTTCTCCTCGAGGATGAACTTGATTATCACGTATTCGAGAATCTGGACGTCCTCACCCTCCATTATGTCGTGGTCGCCGAGGGGAGTTCCAACAACCGGGTCCCAGCGAACGCGGTGGGCGCCCTTAACGACCAGCCCCATGTCCTTGAGCGTCCAGAACTGCCACTCTATGAACTTGCTGAAGGGCGGGAAGAGTGAGGTAGTGTGGAACTCGCGCGTCCAGTCCACGCTAAAGCCGGCCCTTATGAAGGTCTCCTTCGCGGCCTTCATGAAGTACTTGACGATTTCCTTCGGGTCCTCGAACTTCCAGAGTATCTCTTCGGGAACCTTGTAGACGTCGCGGTAGATGTGTATGGTCTTCGGGTCGCGGTTCTTTATGCGCTCGGCGATTCCGACTATCGGAGCTCCCGTGATGTGCCACGCCATCGGAAACAGCACGTTGTAGCCCTGCATGCGCTTAAAGCGAGCTATCACATCTGGAATCGTGTAGGTTCTCGCGTGGCCGACGTGGAGGTGGCCTGAGAGGTACGGAAAGGCGACGGTTATGTAGAACTTCTTCTCCTTGGGCTTCGCGTTTCTGTCGGGTTCGAAAACCTTCTCCTCAAGCCAGCGCTTCTGCCACTTCTCCTCAATGGCCTTGAAGTCCACTTTCATGTCCAAAACCTCCTCAAGGTTTTTCCAAAAGAGCGGGAGTCAAGAATAGAGGGGTTATCGATGAAATCAGGCACCGATGTGATTCCAGCGGAGAAGACACTCCCCCCTCATCGGCATCGGTGCGAGTAACGGCTTTGGGTATTTAAGGTTTTTGGAAAAATTGGAGAAGAGAAGGAGGTTTACTCTTCCTTGGATTTTCTTTCTGGCTTATGAAGTGGCCACCAAGCCTTCTCGCCGAAGAGGCTCATCATGGCGGGTCCAAGGAAGTAGACTGCGAGGGTTGCCGTTATGAGGACTCCCGAGGCAAGGGCAAACCCTATCTCCCTCATTCCCCACATTGAGCTCGTCATGAGCGCTCCGTATGTCGTTGCCACAACCGCCGCGAGGCCTATGACGACTATGTCTATTGCCCCCGCCGCGGTTATAAGGGCCTCCCTGGATGGCTTCCTCTCGAACTCGTCCCTTGCCTTGACGAGGTAGAAGCTGTTGTAGTCGATGCCAACGCCCATGAGGACTATGAAGACCATCAGCGGCAGGAACCACATGATTTCCTGTCCGAAGACCTTCTGGAAGAGCCAAGTCGATACCGCTATGCTGAGCAGGACACCTGCTCCAATTGTCGCCATCGTCGAGATGACTGCCGGGATTCCCTTGAGTGCCGGGATGAGCGCTATGAACATCAGCACCAGCGCAACTGGCAGAATCCTGTGCCAGAATATGTTGTTGATGAGGTTGCTCAGGTCGAGGTCTAAAGCGGCTCCTCCTCCGACCATGCCCTTCGCTATCCTGCCGCTCTCCTCGAACTTCTTCATCAGGTTCCTAATCTGCTTGACCATCTCGTGTGCGGGCTTGCTCGTGGCCTGGTATTTGCTGACGACCTCTATGAGGACCATGTTGCCGGTCGTCGAGATGTACCTTCCGCCGCCTATGGTCTTGAGTTCTTCGAGGCTCGCGTTCACGGGCTTGCCGTAGGGCTGGGTCACGGTGTAGACGTATTTGACGCCATTGATTTTCTCAATGTCCCCCACAATCTCGTTAATCGTGGCTAAGTCCCTGTCGGTAACGTTGTGGTTGAACTTGATGAGAACGTATGTTGCGCCCATAACGTCCGCACCGAGCTTGCTCTGGCTGACCTCGAGGAAGTGGTAGGTCTCGCTGTCCTTTGGTAGGAACAGCTTGATGTCGTGGGTTCCGTTGAAGTTAACGAAGCTGTAGGCCGCTGGAACCACGAGGAGCAACGCGATGAGGAGCACTGCCTTTGCGTGCTTTACCGAGAAGCGGACTATCCTGCTCTCCCTCTTTATGCCCTTGTTCTTTATGTGCTTTATGTGCCTCGGCCACCAGAAGGCAGGCTTGTCTCCTATCAGGGCAGTTATTGCAGGTATCAGCGTCAGTGAGGCTATGAAGACTATGAACACCGCTATTGGTGCTATTATTCCCATGGCCTTGAATATCGGGAAGGCTCCGGCCAGAACGAAGGAGGCGAAGGCTATCATGTCAACGAGTGCACTCGCAAGGACGGCGTCCTTTGCCCTCTTCAGGGCTTCGCTTGCCGCTTTGTTGTGGTCGTAGCCCTCGATTACGTACTCCCTGAACCTGTAGAGGTAGTACGTTGAGTAATCAACACCCAGACCGAGGGCCGTTGTAATCGTGAGCATCTGCGCCCAGCTGCCCACGCTGACAACGTTTCCCTTTGCGAGCAGGTAGAGCACTCCGAGAGCTGTGAGTGTTGCCGTTGCGACACCCATGAACGGCAGGAGAGTCGCTAAAAGCGCCGCCCCGAGGATTATGAAGAGAACTATCAGCGCTCCGGTGAAGCTGAACCTCGTCGTCTTCGCGTCGTCCTCCTTACCGTAGTGTATCATCTCGTACGTCTGCACTGGTGTTCCGCTGATGTAGGCGACGGCGTTGGGGTAGTACTTTCTCATCTCCTCAAGGAGGATTTCCTTGGCCTTCAGGGTGTTCTCGTACTGGAACCTGCTCTGCTCCTCAAGGTTCGTCGTGTTGAGGCTCTTGGGAACCATCATTATGAGCATCGTCGTGTTGTCCAGGCTTTTCAGCATGCTTATGTAGTTCTTTGCGAGGCTGAATATCGAGGGATAAATCTGTTGCTCTATGGGTCTGACGTCGTTTCTGGTTATCTTGTTCGGGTCGCTCCTGAACTGGAAGGCTATGTTGACGAGTTGCGTTGCGTTGACCTTCAGCGGGACGCCGAGCTTAATCTCAGCTATGAACTTCTCAACGAGCTTCGCGGTTTTCTCCTTGACGAGGGCCTCAATCTGGGAATCGCTCATCGGGTAGTTCTTTGCAACGGTCAGCATTATCTCCTTGAGGGTCTCCTTAACGTCCTCCGGAGCGGTTACATTTGCGAGCTTCTCGTTCACGCCCTGCTCAAAGAGGGTGTAGGCTATCTCGTCCGGGCTCTTTCCGGCGTAAATCTCGTCTATTACCTTCCCCAGGTTTACGGGTGTTTTGCCAGCGAGTTCGGTGATTATCTCCTTGACGGCCTCCTTTATGCCTATTCCCTTTGCAAGCTCCTCCGGGTTCTTAACGACGACGTTTACTATGGTCTCCGCGACCTTTTCGTTGTGGAGCTTCTCGGCGGTCTTCTCGATGAGCAGCTCCTTCGCTATCGGCGCAACGTTTCCGCCAGAGTCGTAGACCTCACTTACAACGCTCTCCGGAAGCTCAACCCCGTGCTCCTTCATGAGCTCAGCGAGCAGTGAAACCGTGGCCTTCTCCAGCACCTCGGGGTCCTTCGCTAGAACGCCGGTTGCGTTGGCGTCGAAGGTAACGACCGTCTTCGCTATCGGCTTCGCCAACGGCTTCTGTTCTGCCGGAAGCTTCTCTGCCAGCGCCCCTGCGAGGAGGTTCTCCT
>NZ_JAMONU010000034.1 GCF_027066465.1 Thermococcus sp. | reverse complement strand
ATTCGGCAGTTCATCAATGTGGAAGATGCCCCTCACGTACTTCTTCGCTCTGTCGGCCATCTCCGTGCCGAGCCTCCTGCCGGGCTGAATTTCCCTGCCTAGCAAACCTCTGAACTTCGGCAGTTTGACGGCCAAAACCCTCCCGCCCTTTTTCAACGTCCTGGAGATTATCTTTGAGCCGGTGTTCTCAAAAACGTCGGTAACGTCGTAGAACTCCTCCCTGATGTCCTCGGGCTTAACGCCCCTCGCGCGGAGTTCATCCCTTATCTTGAGCAGGTTGAGCTGTCTCTCCACTTCCCTCTCGATGATGAGTGGAATCATGTCAAGCTCCTGAACGCCCTTAATCTCGACCCTCGCTCCGCCTCTAATCGAGACGTTCAAATCCTGCCTTATCGTCCCGAGACCGCGTTTAACCTTCCGAGTGGCCCTCAGGGCGTCGCCGATGTACTTCGCGACAACCTTCGCCTGCTCCGGGTGGTGTATGTCCGGGGTCGTGCTTATCTCAACGAGCGGAATGCCGAGGCGGTCAAGGCGGTAGATTACCTCCTTCTCCCTCCTCTCGACTATTCTGCAGGCATCTTCCTCGAGGCATATCGTCGGGATTCCAACGCTTCCCCAGGGCGTATCAACACGTCCGTTTATCGCTATTATGGCCGTCCTCTGGAAGCCTGAAACGTTGGAGCCGTCTATGACGATTTTTCTCATAAAGTGAACTTCATCAACGGGCTTGGCGTTGAGGAGGTATGCAATCTGGAGGGCAACCTCTAATGCTTCTCTATCGGGTCCCCTCGGCGGTTCTTCGTCCATGTAAACCAAATCGCTCAGCTCGTAGTTGCCCTCGTAGATGTACTTACGCCCCTTCTTGAACTCTTCAAGGGCGGCGGGGTCTACCTCGCCAAGCTCGCTCATCGTTGGCCTGAGGCGTCTTTCGAACGTGAAATCAACCCTCTCGGTCAGCTCACTCGGAACGGGCGAGAACAGCTTTTTGGTATCGAGTTGCCTGTGAAGTTCAATTCCAACTTTAAGGCCCAGCTCCTTGTAGTCGAACTTCTCGGTCATCTTCATCACCTCAGGAACGCGTCGTACCTAGTGTAAGGCGTAATCTCCCCGGCGTAGTTCGTCACCATCATCTTCCTTACCTCGCTCAGGTCGTTGGTGTGGCCGAGAACCCACATGAGCTTGACGTAGGCCGTCTCCGGGAGCATGTCCTCACAGGGTATCGCTCCAGCCTTGAGGAGCTTCCTGCCGTTGGAGTAGACGTTGAGGTTCACCCTACCGTAGAGGCACTGGCTCGTGACGCAGACTGCCACGCCTTCCTCGACCGCGCGCTGGACGTGGGGGATGAAATCCTGCGGAACGTGGCCGAGACCCGTTCCCTCTATCACAACACCCCTGTAGCCATTATCAACGAGGAAGTCGAGGAGCTCACCGCTGATTCCGGGGTAGATTTTCAGGATTGCAACCTTCTCCTCCATCCTGGTGTCGGCTATGACTTCTCCCTCGCTTCTCTTTCTGTAATCGTTCCTGAGGAACTCTATCTCACCTTTGGGCCATACCTTCGCTATCGGGACGTCGTTGATGCTCCTGAAGGCGTCCCTCCTGCTGGTGTGCATCTTCCTGACCTTGGTGCCCCTGTGAGCCAGGCAGTAGGTGTCGCTCGTCTCGCCGTGCATCACCACCATGACCTCGGCAACGTCGCTCGTCGCCATCTTAACTGCGCAGGTGAGGTTCATGGCAGAATCACTGCTCGGCCTGTCGGAGCTCCTCTGCGCGCCAACGAGGACGACGGGCTTTGTCAGATTCCTCAGCATGAAGCTCAGGGCCGAGGCCGTGTAGGCCATTGTATCAGTTCCGTGCGCTATCACGACGCCATCCTCACCGCCGTTGAGGGCTTTGGCTACCTCTTCAGCTATCTTTGCCCAGTAGGCCGGCTTCATGTCCTCACTCAGGATGTTCATAATGAGTTCCGGCGTAACGTTGGCCATCTCGAATATCTCGGGGACGGCCTTCGCAAGCTCCTCGGCGGTGAACGCTGGATGAACTGCCCCGGTCTTGTAGTCAATCCTGCTCGCTATCGTCCCTCCGGTTCCGAGAATTCTGACGTTGGGGAGGCCCTCCCTCTTAGGCAGGACTTCCCTGAACTCCATTTTTGGCCTCTCGACGGCCTTCTCAAGGATTTCAACGCTTTCAATCGCGTCGATTAGAACCCCGATGTTGTAGCCGTTGTCGAGCTTTATTGTCAGTGTTTCACCGGGCGAAAGCTCATAAGGAGGCATTACGAGGCCCTCAATTGTTAGAACCTCATCCCCCTCCCTTTTTGTTACCCTGACGAGGTCGCCAACCTCGAGGCCGTGCCTTTTCATGAACTCCTCAACCTTTCTCATAAGCATCCCCTCGCTCGCTTCAACCGGTGAGAATAGGGAGTTTGGCTTATAAGGGCTTTTGCCTCAACGCTCGGCAATCATAAACCTCGGCTCCTCAATCCACTCGCTCTTACAGCGCGGACACCGGGAGGGGATATTGATTTCTGGCCTGAAAACGAAGCCGCACTTCCTGCACTCGGCGGGTTTAACGAGCAGAACCTTTCCTTCGCGCCTTAGGGTTTTCTGAATCGCCTTGAGGTCCTCCAGAATGAGCTTTTTGCTCCCCTTCCCACGGATTCCGAGAACCTGGGCTAACTCGCTCACGGAGTAGTCCCTCTCCTCCAAAAGGCTTATTATCCGTTCCCTCCGAGTGGCCATCGGGAGAAACTTTGGTGGAGGAATAAAAAGCTTTAGGGTGGAACGATGATAGTCGAGAAGGCCGAGGCGGTTCTTGAGGAGCACAAACTCTGCGACCACTGCCTTGGCAGGCTCTTCGCAAAGCTCGGTAGGGGGACGAACGAGGAGCGGGGAAAAGCAATACGGTTCGTCCTGAACATGGAGCGCTCCGCGAGGGGCTTAGAACCGATAGCTGAGCCCGAGGAGTGCGAGCTCTGTCACAACGTCTTTGAGAGGATTCCCGAGCTCGTGGATGCGATGAAAAAAGCGAGTGAGGGAATCGAGTTCGAGACGTTTCTCGTCGGTTCCCGCTTCCCGGAGGAAATCAAGGAGAAAGAGAAAGCCATCTGGGAGGAGTTCGAGATTGACACCGCCGAGCCGATAAACCGGGAGTTCAACCGAGAGCTTGGAAAGGCCTTTGGAAAAGCAACGGGAAAGGACACCTCAAAGAACCCTGATGTTGTTTTCATAGTTGAACCGTTTTCGGACAGGATAGAGCTTCAAATAAACCCTGTTTACGTTTACGGGCGTTACAGGAAGCTTGTGCGCGGGATTCCCCAGACGCCCCTGCCTGAGTTTGAAGACAGCGTTGCCTCTATAATCTGCCGGGCCTTCTCAAGGGCTTTTGAAGGTAAATGCATCTTCAAAGGCGCAGGAAGGGAGGACGTTGACGTCAGAATGCTCGGCAACGGAAGACCCTTCATAGTTGAGATTAAGAGCCCGAAGAGGAGAAGGATTGACCTCGAGAAAATAGCGGAAGAGATAAACGCGAGCGGAAAGGTGGAGGTTCTTAATCTTCACTTCGTCTCGGCGAAGGAAGCCGAGGAGGTTCTAACGAAGAATCACCGG
>NZ_JAMONU010000033.1 GCF_027066465.1 Thermococcus sp. | reverse complement strand
AGGTTTATTATGCTTCTCAAAGCCCTAGCAGTTTTCTCGTCGTCAACTCCGGCCTGGGCGTAGGTCAGCATGAGCATCACCGGTGGGAGTTCCGCGGAGGGCTTAAAAGGTTTGCCATTTTCTTGCCAAAAAATGCTTAAATATCTGGAATTTTTAACATTAAAACGTCAAAACCTGCCAGGGGTGGTGGCTGTGATTAAGCCCCGCGATGAACTTGGAACTGCCATGACGGATTCCGCTCAGAAGATACTCCTTCTCGGGAGTGGGGAACTCGGAAAGGAGATAGCGATTGAGGCTCAGAGGCTCGGCGTGGAGGTTGTAGCCGTTGACCGCTACGCAAGCGCCCCGGCCATGCAGGTCGCCCACCGCTCCTACGTGGGCGACATGAGGAACGCGGACTTTCTCTTCTCCGTCGTCGAGAGGGAGAAGCCCGACGCGATAATCCCGGAGATTGAGGCGATTAACCTCGATGCTCTCTTCGAGCTTGAGAAGGACGGCCACTTCGTGGTTCCTAACGCGAGAGCGACCTGGATTGCCATGCACCGCGAGAGGACGAGAGAAACCCTCGCGAAGGAGGCGAAGGTTCCAACTTCACACTATGCCTACGCAACCACGCTCGACGAACTCTACGAGGCCTGCGAAAAGATAGGCTACCCCTGCCACACAAAGGCGATAATGAGCTCCTCGGGCAAGGGTTCATACTTCGTCAAGGGTCCTGAAGATATCCCCAAGGCCTGGGAAGTCGCTAAGAAGAAAGCCCGCGGCAGCGCCGACAAGATAATCGTTGAGGAGCACATAGACTTCGACGTCGAGGTAACCGAGCTCGCGGTGAGACACTACGACGAGAACGGGGAGATAGTTACCACCTTCCCGAAGCCCGTCGGCCACTACCAGATTGACGGCGACTACCACTCCAGCTGGCAACCTGCTGAAATATCGGAGAAGGCGGAGCGCGAGGTTTACAGGATAGCGAAGCGCATCACCGACGTCCTCGGCGGTCTCGGACTGTTTGGCGTCGAGATGTTCGTGAAGGGCGATAAGGTCTGGGCCAACGAGGTCTCGCCGAGGCCCCACGACACCGGCATGGTAACTTTGGCTTCCCATCCAACAGGTTTCTCCGAGTTCGGGCTTCACCTAAGGGCCGTTCTTGGCCTTCCGATTCCGGGTGAGTGGGTCGAGGGTTATCGTCTGTTCCCGCTCCTGACTCCCGCTGCCACTCACGTTATCAAGGCCAACGTCTCCGGCTACTCGCCGAGGTTCCGCGGGTTAGCTAAGGCCCTGAGCGTCCCGAACGCAACGGTGAGGCTCTTCGGCAAGCCCGAGGCCTATCCGGGAAGGAGGCTTGGAGTTGCAATAGCCTGGGACAAGAACGTCGAGGAAGCGAAGAGGAAGGCCGAGATGGTTGCCCATTCAATAGAGCTGAGAACGCGCTCCTCTGACTGGCACTCTCAGGATTATGAACTCAGGAATCATCTCCTGTGATTTAACTTTTTGTAACAGTTCGAAGGATAAAGGCAACGTTTTTAAACTCATTATCGTGTCATCTTGATAACTAGAACAAGGTGCTGAAATTAAGGGGATAGAATGAAAGGGAGTGCAATCAGAGAGGACTGCCGCGGGCTTATGCCCGCATCCTTTCCCTGTATTCTTCCAGTTTTCTCCTAGGGTCCTCGTCCCTGAGGGCCAGGATTTCCACCGCAAGCAAAGCCGCGTTCTTGCCGTTGTCTATCCCAACGGTTGCAACTGGAACACCCGGCGGAAGCTGGGCTATGCTGAGGAGTGCATCAATCCCCCCGAGCTTCGCCGACACCGGGACACCGATTACCGGCTTGACGGTATGGGACGCTATAACCCCTGGCAACGCCGCGCTGAGGCCGGCTATCGCTATGAAGACGTCGTAGTTCTCCTTCGCAAGCTCCTCAACCTTCTTGGGGTTTCTGTGGGCGGAAGCAACTTCAACGTCGTACTCAACCCCGAACTCGTCAAGGACGGTGGTAACCTTCTCCGCGATGTGAGAATCGCTCTTGCTACCCATGACCACGAGAACCTTCACGGCAACCACCGCGTATCTTTACCCCCAAGAGCTTATAAATCTTGCCAATAACTTGTAAAAACAAACCTTAAAAATCCAAATTTTTGACAAATAAATGGTGAAGCTCATGCGGGTTCTGCTCGTTGGCGGAGGAGGAAGGGAGCACGCGATTGGGGAGGCCCTCGTAAGGGGGGGCGCCGAACTCTACGTGGTTTCAAAGCACAAAAACCCCGGCCTCGCGAGGCTTGCGAAGGACTACGGCCTGGCAAAGGAGACCGACGTCGAGAAGGTTCTTGAGTACGCCGAACTTTTCGGCGTTGAGCTGGCGTTCATCGGCCCGGAGGCACCGCTTGAGAAGGGCATCGTTGACGCCCTCGAGGAAAACGGGGTTCCAACCGTCGGCCCGAGCAGGGAAGCCGCCAAGCTCGAAACCGACAAGGCTTTCGCGAGGGCCTTCATGGAGCGCAACGAAATCCCCGGAAGAAAGGCCTTCAGGGTCTTCACGGACGTCGATGAAATGAAGCGCTGGATTGACGACTTCGGAAGGCCCGTCGTTGTTAAGCCCATCGGCCTGACCGGAGGGAAGGGCGTTAAGGTCGTCGGCTACCAGCTGAGGGACAACGAGGAAGCCAAGGCCTACGCCGAGAAGCTCATAAAGAGGGACGGCAGGGTTCTCATCGAAGAACGCACAGACGGCGTCGAGTTCACGTTGCAGGTCTTCAGCGACGGGAGGAGAATCCTTCCCATGCCCCTCGTCCAGGACTACCCCCACGCCTACGAGAACGATGAAGGCCCTATAACCGGCGGAATGGGGAGCTACTCCTGTCCCAATGGACTTCTCCCCTTCGTGACGCGTGAGGACTACGAGAAGGCCCTTGAAACGCTTAAAGCTACCGTCGAGGCCATGAGAAAGGAGGGGACGCCCTACAAGGGAATCCTCTACGGCCAGTTCATGCTCAGCAAAGAGGGGCCCGTTCTCATAGAGTACAACGCCCGCTTCGGCGACCCCGAGGCGATAAACGTCCTCCCGCTCCTCAGGACGAGCCTCCTCGAAATAGCCGAGGGAATAGTTGACGGCAACCTCCGGAAGGCGGAGTTCGAGGGCAAAGCGACGGTCGTCAAGTACCTCGCGCCGAAAGGTTATCCAACGAACCCAGTCAGGGGCGTTAAGGTGGAGGTCGACGAGGAGGCAGTTGCGAAGACCGGTGCGAGGCTCTACTACGCCTCAATTGATGAGAACTTCACGCTACCCGGCTCGAGGGCCATAGCGATCGTTGGAATCGCCGATAGCATTGAGGAAGCAGAGAGAATAGCTCAAAGAGCGGTTCCCCCCATAAGGGGTGAGCTGTTCTACAGGCGCGACGTCGGAACCCGGGAGAGCGTTGAGAGGAGGATTGAGCTGATGCGGAAGCTTGGAAGGGACTTTGAGCCGAATCCCTGCTGAGGTGATGGGAATGATAAGCCGGGACGAGATTCTGGAAATCCTCGAGAGGTACGACCCCGAGAAGATAACAGTCGGCGTTCTCGGGAGTCATTCCGCCCTGGACATAGCCGACGGTGCTAAGGAGGAAGGTTTGCCCGTTCTGGTCGTGGCGCAGAGGGGCAGGCACAGGACTTAC
>NZ_JAMONU010000032.1 GCF_027066465.1 Thermococcus sp. | reverse complement strand
CGCTCTGATAATATCGGCCGGCCTCGTCCCGAGCGTTAAAAAATTGAAAGCCATAGGCGTTGAGATTGACCCCGCAACTGGCGGACCGGTCGTGAACGACAGGCTGGAAACCAGCGTCCCGGGGATATTCGTCGCCGGGAACTCACTCCTAATAAACGACCTCGTTGACTACGTCGCGGAGCAGGGCGAGCTGGCAGCGGAGGGGGCCAAGGAGTTCATCGAGAACGGGGGAATCGAGAGCAGAAAGTGGGTTAAGGTTGAGAAGGGCGAAAACGTCCGCCTGATTGTTCCCCACTACCTCAGCGGCGACAGGGACGTCTACCTCTACCTGCGCGTGTCTAAGCCGATGGAGGACGTCGAGCTCAGAATTCCGGAGATAGGCAGGAGAATGAAGCTCCCGGTTGTCAAGCCGGCCGAGATGCTGAGGATAAAGCTCAGAGCGGAGGAAATCAGAAAGGCCGAGAAGCTCACCGTGGAGGTGGTGAAGGCATGATTTACCGCTTCACATGCATCGTCTGCCCCCTCGGCTGTTCAATCGAGGTCGAGGTGGAGGACGGAAAGGTCAAGGAAGTTCGCGGTTGCACCTGTCCGCGCGGAAAGGAGTGGGCTATTCAGGAAGTTACGAACCCGAAGAGGGTCGTGATGAGCGTCGTGCCGGTTGAAGGGGGGGCTCTGCCCACGGTGAGCGTCAAGACGGCCGAGCCTGTTCCGAAGGAGAAGATACCCGAGCTCATGAAGTTCCTGGCGAAGCTCAGGCTCAAGGCACCGGTAAAAATTGGGGAAACGGTTGCGGAGTGGGAAGGGATAAAGATAGTGGCGACGAGGGGAGCTTAGCCAAAGAAGTCCTCAAGCCTCTTAGCTTTTTCTATTCCCTCCGGCTTCTTGATTTTGATTGGTTCGTTAACGTGTGATATCGCCTCTTGGTCGTGCACGAGCATGTGCACCGTCACGGTTTCGTTTAGGAAAGGCTGGGAGATGTCGATTGTCAGGTTGAAGTAGACTTCCATGTAATAAGGCGTTCCATCCTTCCTGAGTTTGACGAGAATCCAGCCCTCGTTGGTTTTAATCGTCGCGTTTGTATTGGCCGTTATCTCCGAAACAAAGCCCGCCCTTCCTGTTGCGTTGACGAACTCCATGTACGTTATGTTGAGCTTGAACTGATAGCCCCCTCCGATAGGAGTTATCGTCACGTTGTGGGCTTCGAGTATTGCCTCTATGGCCCGAAGGTTAAAGGAACCCGAGTGAACCTCATCGCTGTTGGTTGCGTTGTACCACCTTCCGTCCACTTTCAGGAACGTCTGATTCCCCGAAACGTAGAAGGGCCATTTAAAAGTCACGTTTACCCCCTGGTAGTGCGTCCATCCCGTTATGTTTCCTGCCGCTGTGCGGTTAACCCTATCGAGGAGGGCGCTGACATGGTATCTGGCGGTTAGGTTTACCGTTCTGTTCTCAGCCGGAACCCTGAAGTACATCTTCATCGTATAGTTCTCCGTGTAGTGGGCGGTTTTTATAGACTGCAGGGCATTGAGAACTTTTTCCTCTGTGAGACCCGTTCCCGAACCTATACAGCCCGACGCAACGAGAACCACCCCAAGGAGGAGCACGGCCAGCAACTTTTTCATAACGATACCTCCAGGTTCTTATCGATAACACTGGACTGAACCCACTTAAATACTTTTTCTATTCGGATTTTATATACTCGAATAGATAGTTTACAAAAAAGTGAAAAATCAACGGCAGGATTGGAAATGGCAGGATTGGAAATCACAGGAAAAATTAAAGGACGTCATCAGCTGGCCCTGTAAAGCGCCTCAAACTTCTGGAGAAAAATCCTCAAATCCGTCCTGAAGGGTTCCTCAGCACGCTGAATTTCCTCGTTCAGCAGTTGGAGGAAATTTTCCTCGTCGGTTGACTCCTTCCACAGCTCCTCAACGAGGCCTTTCAGCCGTTCCCAGTTTTCTATGTATGGCCTCGCCTCGAAGAGGACCTCTTCAAGGGTTCTCGAGTTCTTCACCACCCACCACCCCTGAAAAAGGGATTGACGTACTTCCTGATGTCCTCTTCTTCACCGAGGAGAAGGAAGTAGCGCAGTATCGCCAGGTTAACCATGAGCAGGAATATCAGCATGATGTTGTACGCTGGAATCGTTGCGCTCAGGAATGCGAAGTAGTCCCATATGAAGTGGAGCAGTATCGCGAGGGCGTAGAACCTGCCAACGGACTCGATTTGTCCCTCGGCCTTGAGGCCGTAGCCCACGCCGATTATCGCCGTCCATGTGCCGTGGGCAAAGGGCGTGAGAAATGCCCTGGTTACGGTAACTGCAACACCCCAGCCAAGACCGTAGAGGAAGTTCTCGGTGGCGGCAAAACCCAGTCCAGCCGCGACGCCGTAAACGAGGCCGTCCATTATGCCGTCCATCTGACCGGCTTTGTAGGGCCATCTGACCGCGAGGGCTTTGGCAGGCTCTTCAACGAGACCCGCAACGAGGGCAACGTAGAAGGCCGTCGTGGGGAGGATTGGCTTAATCATTCCCCCGACGGTCAGAATGCTTTCGAGGACGTAGGCTATGCCAACGGAAAGCGTTCCACCGAGGATGAACGTTCCGATGACGTATCTTCTTGGTTCAGGCTCGTACCTGTCCTTGTGATAGAAATACCACAGGATTATAAGTGCAGGGGTGTAAGCGAAAAACACTATCTCCCCAATCACGTTCATGAACGCCACCTCCACTTGTTTCATTTTAAAGGTTTAAACCTTTCGCTATAGTCTCGACAAAACGGATTTGAGTTTTCCAAGCCTTCCGAAGCTCAGGAGTTCGGACCCCGCGGGAACGAGCACTTCGAGTTCATCCGTGTCCATAAAGCGCAGGTAGGGAGACACTATCTCCCGCAGGACGTCGTTTCCGTAGGCCCAAGGGCTGAAGGCTGGAAGGACTATCAGCCTCTCCCCAATGAGGAACGCGGGAACCTTAACGACGGCCCCCACTTCATCCCTGAGCCTTATCGCCGGGTGCTCGTGGCCTATTATAAACCTGTCCCCCTCAACCGGTTTGTGCCCGTGAACAACCTTCCATCCCCCAAGTTCAAGTTCATCGACGACCTCAACACCCAGTTCCCTCAGCCAGAGCACCCCAACATCGTGATTTCCCCTGACGAGAACAACTTCATCAACGAGGGGAGAAACCTCCTCTACAAATGCCCTAAGCTCCTTCTTTTCCCTCCACTCGGGCACAAAGGAGTGCTTTAAATCACCGGCTATGATGAGTCTCTTAACTTTTTCACGCTTGAGGAGAGACCTGAGACTTGCAACGACCTCGCGGAAAACCCTGGGAAGGTAAAAACCTTCCTTTGCCATTGCAACCTCGTAACCGAGATGAAGGTCAGCTATTATAAGATTCCTCCCAAGTTTGAGCGCCTTCTCCGGAATGGGATGCGGTCTCATGATTACCCCTTGGAAGGCCCGGCTTTTAAGTTTTGTTAGGAAAACCGAAAAGGTTTTAAATCCGTCCATTGAGGTAACATTGGTGGGTAAAAATGGCCTATATTGGGTTCGCCCGTAGTCCCTACGGTCCGGCCAGAACCTATGAAGAGATACTGGGTGAGCTTGAAAGAAGGGGCTTCGTAGTTGAGTTCTCGCGGCATCACTGGATGGGAGACGCGCCCTTCGGCCTAATCATAGCTGAGACCAGCAGGGGAAAGGTCGCCGTGAGGTGGAACCTTGGGGATGAGTTCAGGCTGAAACTTGAGGAGGTTGGGGAAGAAGACGTAGAGGAGTTCATAGAAGACACCCTGGAGTACCTCAGCGGCGATTGACGTAGTGTATTCCCGTCCTGTTGACCATCTCCTCAACGGCACTCACGTTAAGGAGCATGTAGTTGTTGCTCATCGGGGGTGCCGTGTATCCGATGTAAGAACCGTTGACAAACCTCCAGTTGCCAATCTCAACGAAGTAAACGTCCCTGCCGTTCGTTGAGCTTTTGCTCACCCATAAGTCCACCGAGAGGACATCGGGTCTCTGGGTGAAGTTCACGGCGAGGTAGCCGTAAGTCAGCAACCCGCGGCATTTCACGGTGGTATTTTTGAAGCCCAACGCAGCCAGAGTTCCTCCGTCCAGCTCGTACACCGTAAGAACTCCGTTGGGAGTGTAGTTGTAGACGTAACCAACGGCGCAGTCGCTGAGTAACCTGTCGCTGATAATGAACTGCCAGTGTCCGCCGGGCGCCTTCGTCCCTAGGTATATTGCACTCACGTTGGGAGGTTGGGGCTCAACGCCCCCCATGATGTCCCTCCACCAGGGACTGACGGATAGGACTAAGAGAAGTGCAAACAGAACCAGCACAAGTGCGAGCACCCTGTTTTTCAGCGGGTTCCTCATGCCCATCAACCAGAATAAAGTTGGGACGGAGGATAAAAATACTTTACCCCATCTCCTGCCGCACCCTTTCAATAACGTCAAAGATGCTCCACAGGTCCCTTATGACGTGGAGGTGCGGGATTAACGCGAGCTTCTCGCGGTTCTTTTCAACGAACTTCGCCGTGAACGGGAAGTAGTACCACACGAACTCCGTGTTCTCATCTCCACGCCCGATGAAGCGCCAGGGCTTGTCGTCCACCCATATGAAGGTCTCGTCGCCGTACTTCTTGCGGACGAGCCGAAAGGCCTCGTCAAGGGTCATCTCACGCCCGAAGACTATGACGTCGTCGAAGAGGTCGTAGAGGCCGGCCATCTTTAGCCGTTTGACCTTCATGCCGTCTATGAAGTCTTCGGCCGAGAATGAGATGACCGTGTGCCCCTCCTCCTTGAGCTTTTTAAGTAGCTCGGGGGCATCGTCAATCGGTCTGCTAAGCTTCGCCCTCTCGATGAACCACGTCTCGAAGAACTTCGTTCTCAGAAAGAAGGGAGGTCTGTGAGTCTTTTTGTGACCGCCGAAGGTCGGTCTCTCAAATTGAAGCTCGATTTTGGTCAGCAGTTTCGCCCACAGGGACTTTCCCGGGAGCCAGCGGTAGCGCTTTTCAAGTGCCCTCTTAAAGGCCTCCTCAATGCAGGAATAGCTGTCAACCACTGTCCCATCGAAGTCAAAGGCGATTATCATAGGCTCACCCCCGGTTGAAGAATTTTTAGAACGTCTTAAACTTTGCCCCATGTGGAAAAGTTTTCCCTGAGACTATGCCAACACTGTTATTGCAAAGTGTTTCTATATAACCATTGTCAATCGAAAATTTTTTATTATCAGTCGCTCCAGTTATTTTTCGCCAGCACCATGGAGGGGATACGATGAGGAAGGCCGCACTCTTAGTTGTGGTCGTCGCGTCCCTGATGCTGTTCAGCACGTACGCGGCGGCCTGGCCTACCAACGGTCCAAGCTTAGACGATAAAATGAACGTCCACCAGAGGCTCACGTATATGGCAATAAAGGCCGTCTACCAGGACGACCCCAAGCTCGGTGAAATCCTGATGAAATATGAATACCAGCTCCTCTATGGAGCGTACTACGAGGATTACCTTGGGGGAACCATTACAATCGGGGGCAAGACCTACACCCTCGAGAGCCAGTTCCACTTTATAGACCCGATGGACCACGCGGGCCTCTTCGTCACGGACATAGCGACGGGTCACGACGTTTCAGCGGCAGATAAAGCGCAGGAGCTCTACGAAAAGGCAGTCCAGCTCTGGAAGGAGGGCAACTACACCGGGGCCATGCTCTACCTCGGCAGGACCGTTCACATCCTTGAGGACGCCTCGATGATTATCGCCCACAATACACCCCACCTCTTCGAGGTTCTCGAGGAGTTCAAGTACGCCGAAGATGCTCACGACTTCGTCGAGAACAACGTCTCGCCGATAGTCGCCGACGACATACTCAACGGCAGGGTTCCGCTCAACCTGACCCCGATTAAGTGGTGGCAGATTCCGGAAGAAAAGAAGAAGTTCATCCAGGGTGAGGACATCTACCGCGGGCCCCACGAGAACGGGCACATGAGCCTCGCCAACGGCGTCGCCTGGGCCTACGTTGACCTCGCCGCCCACAACTCCTGGCGCTACATGGCCTACGCCACCGGAAAGGACATCAACCTCTGGGGACCGCTCGGGCATCTCGGGCCATACTTCTGGACAAAGGAACTCAAGAAGGGCGACTGGAGTGTTCTCAAGCTTCAGTTCCTCGGCGCAAGCTCGATTACGCTGGTCTTCTTTGACATAGACATGCAGAACTTCTACGGAAAGACCCTCGGATACGTGGAAATCTACGATAAAGACCACCACCTCATAGCGAAGTACGCCCAAGACCCGAACCTCATCGGTCCTACGGAAGTCACCGTTCCGGGCGATACCGTCTACATATACACTCACGTTGACAAGAGCGACTGGCTCGACAGCACCGTTGACGGCTGGTCGATGAGGAACATAATAGTCCACGCCAACTTCGACCCCAACTCACCGAGCAACTTCAAGACCCTGGACGGCAGGACCTACACCAAGGTTCAGTGGGCGGTCTACGAGACCATGCAGTACGATATTAGACTCGTCGCCGGGCTTATGGAGAGGTTCTTCCAGGACGTCGGCGTTACCGGCTGATTCTCTTTTTCCAACCTTTTCTGGTCTCCCGAAAGCACAAAGCATATATGCCCTCCCTCCAACTTTCAACGACCATCTTAAGGTTTCGAGGTGATTGCAATGGGGAGGCACTACCTTCCCAACCTTGCCCAACGGGAAGAGATGCTGAAGGAGATAGGATTCTCATCCGTTGAGGAGCTTTTTGCCGACGTCCCTAAAGGAATGGTCAAGGAGTTCAACCTTCCCGAGGGAAAAAGCGAGTACGAGGTCTTCCTCGAGCTCAACGAAGTTCTCTCAAAGAACAAAACCGTTCTCGAGATGCCGAGCTTCCTTGGAGCTGGAACCTACTTCCACTACGTCCCGGCCCACGTTAAGTACCTCATCGAGAGGAGCGAGTTTCTAACCGCCTACACTCCGTACCAGCCCGAGATAAGCCAGGGGATGCTCCAGGCTTTGTTCGAGTACCAGAGCATGATGGCCGAGCTCTACGGCCTGCCTGTAGTCAACTCCTCGATGTACGACTGGGGGACGGCGATAGCTGAGGCCGCTTTGATGACAGTTAGACTCCACAGGGGCAGGAGGAAGCGCTTCGTGATTCCGAAGGCAATAAGCCCGGAGAAGAGGGCCGTCATCGAGACCTACACGCGCGGTGCGAACCTTGAGATAGTCGAGGTTACCTGGGACGAGAGCGGTAAGATTGACATCGAGAAGCTCAAGGAAGCCGTTGAAAACGCGGCAGGCGTCTACGTCGAGATGGCCAACTTCTTCGGTCTCGTCGAGGAGAACGTGAGGGAGATAGGCGAGATCGCCAAGGAAGCTGGAGCCTACTTCGTCGTTGGGGCCGACCCCACGATGCTCGGAATCTTCGAGGCGCCGGGCGAGCTTGGAGCGGACATAGCGGTTGGCGAGGCTTCATACCTCGGCAACCCCATGAACTTCGGCGGGCCGAGGGCAGGGGTCTTCGCGGTGAGGGACGACAAGAAACTCATCCGCCAGATGCCGGGCAGGATAATAGGAATGACGAAGGACGCCGATGGAAAGAGGGCCTTCGTCATGACGCTCCAGACGAGGGAACAGCACATCAGGCGCGCTAAAGCTACGTCGAACATCTGCTCCAACGAGGCACTCGTTGCCGTTGCTTCCGCCATACACCTGGCCAGCCTCGGACCGAAGGGCCTGAAGGAGCTCGGCGAGGTCATACTCAAAAACACCGCGTACTTGAAGAGAAGGCTGAGCGAGGTTGCCGAGATTCCCTTCGAGGGCCTCTACTTCAAGGACGTTCCTGCCCGCTTCGAAAGGCCCTACGGCGAGATACACGAGGCCCTTCTCGCGAGGGGAATACACGGCGGTTACTACATCGGGGAGCACTTCCCGGAGCTTGGCGAGACCGCACTCTTCTCGGCAACTGAAACGACGAGAAAGGAATGGGTTGATGCCCTTATCGAGGCCCTCAAGGAGGTGGCCTGAATGTTCCGCCAGGCTAAGTGGGACGAACCCCTCATCTTCGAGCTCTCCCGCGAGGGAAGGGTCGGCTACACCCTGCCGAAGCCGATTGAGGACGTTGATGTCGAAATCCCGGAGAAGCTCAAAAGGAAGAGCACCCTCAACCTTCCGGAGCTGAGCGAGCCGGAGATAGTGAAGCACTACACCCGCTTAAGCGAGATGAACTACGGCGTCGATTCCGGAATCTACCCGCTCGGCTCGTGCACCATGAAGTACAACCCCAAAATAAACGAGGAGATTGCCGGTCACCCCGGAGTTGCCTATATACACCCGTATCAGGACGAGAGAACCGTTCAGGGTGCGCTTAGGATAATGTGGGAATTGGAGCAGTGGCTCAAAGAGATAACCGGCATGGACCGCTTCACCCTTCAGCCGGCGGCGGGAGCGAATGGCGAATTCACCGGTGTTTCAATAATAAGGGCCTACCACCTTGACAACGGCGAACCGCAGAGGGATGAGATGCTCGTTCCGGATTCGGCCCACGGAACGAATCCGGCCAGCGCGGCGATGGCAGGCTTCAAGGTAATCGAAATCCCCTCAAACGAGAACGGAACCGTTGACTTGGAAGCCCTTGAGAACGCGGTGAGCGAGAGAACCGCCGGCTTAATGCTCACCAACCCCAACACCCTCGGCATCTTCGAGGACGAGATACTGGAGATAGCGAAGATAGTCCATAAAGCGGGTGGACTTCTCTACTACGATGGAGCAAACCTCAACGCCGTCCTCGGAAAGGTCAGACCTGGAGACATGGGCTTCGACATAGTCCACCTGAACCTGCACAAGACGTTTTCGACGCCGCACGGTGGAGGCGGGCCGGGTAGTGGTCCGGTCGGCGTCAAGGACTTCCTCAGGGACTACCTGCCGGTTCCGCTGGTGAGCTACGACGAGGAGAACGACCGCTACTACCTTGACTACAACGTTCCAAAGAGCATCGGAAAAGTAAAGGAACTCTACGGCAACTTCGCGGTCATGGTGAAGGCCTTGGTTTACCTCAAAATAATGGGAAGGGAGGGGCTTAGAAACGCGAGCGAGATGGCAGTTCTCAACACGAACTACCTGACTAGGAAGCTCTTGGGAACAAGGGGCTACGAGTTGCCAGGCAAGAAGCTTAGAAAGCACGAGGTCGTTTTCTCCGCTGAACCAATGAAGAAGGAAACCGGCGTTACCGCGATGGACGTGGCGAAGAGGTTACTCGACTTTGGACTGCACGCCCCGACTGTTTACTTCCCGCTGATTGTCCACGAGGCCCTGATGATTGAGCCGACCGAAACCGTCAGCAGGGAGGAGCTCGATGCCTACGTCGAGGCTCTGAAGAGGATAAGCGAGGAAGCCTACGGCAACCCTGAGGTCGTCAAGAGTGCACCGCACAACACCGCCGTGAGGCGCATTGACGACGTTCTCGCCGCTAAAAAGCCAGTTCTCAGCTGGAGGATGTACCTCGAGCTGAAGGAGAAAGGCGAAGTGGACTACTGAACCGCCCTTTTCTACACATTTTTGGTCAGAAAAGCTTATAAAGGAAGAGGGCAAAATATGTAATAGAAAACTTACACATGGGTGATTAACATGACAGTTGGGGTTGAGCGCGTTAGGGGTTCCGGATTCGATGTAAGTTTTGATGAGGTAGTCGTTCCTGTAAAGGGGTTCCTCCTTGAGAGGGGAAAACTGGCGGGCATATACGTAAAGGACGGGATAATACCCGTCACTGAGGAGCTACCCAGAGAAGTTCACAAGGCAGTCGTTAAGGGGAAAGTTAAGAGGGAGATAACGGTGAGGGAAATTCGCTATGGAGACGAGGACGTGATAGAGGTTCTGATTGAAGCGGACTACCAGAGCTGGACAGTTTTTACAACGGGACTCGGCTAACCTCCCCCTAAATCACAACCCCGGACCTCTTGTACCGCGAGATACGGTTCTGCTTTTCTCGGCGGCGAGGCCTCAAACAGCCTTTGGAAAAGGCTGGCGAAAAGCTGCTTTCTCACCAAAGAGCAAGAAGTCAGTCGTGCACTAATGAGAAAGCAAGTTCATACAGAGTTCGACACTACAACAAAAACTCCTTAAGATAGTTTCAACTTCCTATCAGCGCCCTTCGGGCGCATTCCTTAGAGTGAAACACCCCAAGAGTGGAACAAATCCAATAGAAACCCCCTTCCAAAACCTGCAATCCCCAAAAAGGCGCATCTTTTCCGCCAGCGCTTTCGTCAGAAAGGGCTGTAATGGCGGACCGGCGGGGCTTCGAACCCCGGACCTGCGGCTTAGGAGGCCGCCGCCCTATCCTGGCTAGGCTACCGGTCCACTGCCCGCTAATCCCTCAAAGGGAAGGATATTTAAAGTTTACGGTTTACTCGAAGCGGTGAGGTGCTATGGTGGACGAATTGGACATCAAAATTATCTCCCTCCTCCAAAAGAACGCCCGCCTCTCCTACCGTGAGATAGCGCGGGAGCTGAACGTCGCCGTCGGGACAGTTTACAACAGGATTAAGCGCCTTGAGGAGGAGGGCGTTATCAAAGGATACGCGCCGATACTCGATTATGAACGCCTGGGGTTCGGCCTGACCGCCCTCATAGGGATTAAAGCGCAGGGCAGAAAAATCACGGAGATAGAGAGGAAGATATCCGAGAAAAAGAGGGCCATGATGGTTTACGATATAACGGGGGAGTTCGACATCTTCGTCATTGCAAAGTTCAGAGACAGGGCGGACATGAACAGCTTCGTGAAGTGGCTGTTGTCCCTCGATGGGGTTGAGAAGACGAACACGAGCGTGGCCATGCAGGTGGTTAAGGAGGAACCGCGCCTACCCCTTGAGGATTAGAACCTCGTTGAGAAACCTCTTCGCAAAGTCTTCAAAGCTTTCAACGGGAAGTTCGACGTATCTTCCGTTGATTTTGCCTCTAAAAACGTATTTCCTCGAGGCGACTTCCCTCAGCTTCTCAAAGTCGGGATTGTTTTCTATAGTGCTTTCGAGTACCCTTGTGAACTCCTCCTCTTCAACTTCAAAAACGGTGCCCTCTATAACAACCTTCTTTCCGCACTCCTCCTCCGAGCATTCAAAGTGAAAGGGAACGCCGGGGACGAACTCCACGGGAACGCTTAGTCCCTCGGCGTTGTAGATAAACCCCTTCATATCACTCCAGCCTCAGGAGGCTTTCGACTGGAAAGTCGTACTCTTCCTTCAGGCGGTCTATTATGTCCCCCACGCTTATGAGGAAGAACATCCCGACGGGTCTCGCACCGGCCTGTCTTGTAAGCTCCACGAGGGCCTTCTGGGTCTCACCGCTCCTTATTACATCATCAACGATTAGGACCTTTTCGCCCTTTTTCAGCGCCCACTGGGGGAGGTAGAGTGTTGTTACACTACCCGAAGCGCTTGGAACGTAGCTGACCTCGTAGAACTTCTCCACACCGACTTCCTTCTTCTTCTTTGCGTAGACGACATCAACGCCGAGTTCCCTCGCTATGTGCACTCCCAGGGCTATACCGTCCGTTGCGGCCGTTAGGACCTTGTCCACGTCCCTGTCAAAATACCTCCCGGCGACTTCCTCGGCTATGAGGCTCATGAGTGCGGTGTCGCTGAGCACCGGCATGTTATCGAAGAACCCCCTCTCATCGAAGCGTATGCGCTTTCTGACCTCCTCCTCTATGTTTATGTACGGGAGGAGAAGCTTCAGCAGCTCCCTGGTTCGCTCGGCACTTGGCAGAACTTTGCCGCGCACGTATCTGTTGAGGACCGTTATCGGCAGTCCCGTAATCTTTGACAGCTCCTCGTAAGTGTATGTCTTCTTGAGCAACCTTAACACCCTGACGAGTCTGAGCTTCTCCTGCACGGACTTTAGCTGGCTCATACCCTCACCTCCGTGTGCCACTTGTTTAACAAGAAAATGTATAAATATGTTTCGGTTGGCTTCACTTCTCGAGCACCTTTCGTCTGTATTCCTCTATGACGTCCCCGTATTCCCTTAGAATGAACTCCTTGGTTATTCTTTCACCCTCAGGATGATTTATTCCCGGGCAGAAGGAATCTTCTTTGACGTATATTTCCATTTTCTTACCGTTCTTGACGAAAACAAAGGGATACAGCCTGCAGGCGAGCGGTCTGTGGGGGTAGATTCTGCACTTCTTCGTCTCGGGGTCGAGGAACACGCAGGCATCATCGAAGGGCCTCTTCTTTATTGCGTATCCGAGAAATTTGTCGCCCCGGTAGAAGAGCTTCTCATAGTCAACGAACTCCCAGGCGTTGTAGCCCAGCTCTTCGATTCTTGCTACGTCTTCGTCCCGCAGGGGGATTTCGAGTTCGTAGCAACATCTTCCGCAGTTTTCAATGCACTTGAATTTAAAGGACGGGTCGGCCTCGACCTCAAGGGTTTCGAGGTCGATGGTCGCGACCCACTTCAAAGCTTCACCCCCGGTAGGTGCTGGCAATCAGGGTCTCGGTCATCTCTATCTCTGGAATCCTCCTGAGCACCTCATCGTGGAACCTGTCGAGGTCCTCTATGGTTGGAACCTCAACGCGGAGGATTATGTCGTATTCTCCGTAAACCCTGTAGTCCTCCTTAACGCGCGGGTCTTTCCGGAGCTGTTCGTACACTTTCTCCTCGTTTCCGGGCTTGACCACTATCAGGACGAAGGCCTCAATCATATCCCGAACCCCCCGAAGTTGAACTTCTTGGCCATCTTGGCCAGCTTCCTCTTGTTCATGCTCTTGAACATCTTCTTCATTTGGTTGTACTGGTTTAAAAGCTCTCTGACCTCCGCGGTGCTCGTGCCGGAGCCTCTGGCTATTCTCTTTATGCGGGAGTAGTTTATAATCTCCGGGTGCTCAAGCTCCTCCTCGGTCATCGAATCCATTATTATGCGGTACCTCCTGAGCTTCTCCTCCCCGACCCTTATGGCCTCGTCGGGGAGCGAGTACCCGAGACCCGGAATCATCTGAAGTATCTGCTTCAGCGGCCCCATCTTCTGCATCGCCTCGAGCTGGGCGTACATGTCCTTGAGGTTGAACTTGCCCTTCAGGAACTTCTCGAGGTCCTCTTCCTTGAACTCTTGCTGTTTTTGAAGCTCCTCTATCTTTTCCAGAAGCCCCTGGATGTCTCCGAGTCCAAGGAGCCTTGATACAAAGCGTTTGGGGTCGAAGGGTTCCAGGTCGTCTATTTTCTCCCCCACGCCGATGAACTTGATGGGGGCACCGGTTGCCGCAACGGCTGAGAGCGCACCGCCACCCTTGGCGGAACCGTCGAGTTTGGTAACTATTATCGAACCTATCGGGGTCGCCTCTTTGAACGCCAGCGCCTGATTGTACGCCTGCTGGCCTATGGTTCCGTCTATGACGAGTATGACCTCGTGGGGCTTCACCGCCTCACTTATCTGCTTCATTTCCTCAATTAGGCCCCTCTCCTCCTTATGCCTTCCGGCGGTGTCAACTATTATGACGTCAACGCCCTTTCCCTTGAAGTGTCCAACCCCCTCCCTGGCGAGTTTAACGGCGTCCTTCTCGTTGGGGTCCCCGAAGACCTCTATGCCGTATGGGTCGAGGAGCTGCCTGAGCTGATGATACGCTCCGGGGCGCCACGTATCGGAGCAGACAACCCCAACCCTGTATCCCCTCTTTTGGAGGTATCTCGCAAGCTTTGCAACGCTTGTAGTCTTGCCGGACCCCTGAATGCCCACCATGAGCAGGATTGTTGGCCTTTCCTTTATCTCAAGGGGCTTGGCCTCGGTTCCGAGGAACTTGGTGAGTTCATCGTAGACTATCTTGATGACGTGCTCCTTTCTGCTGACGCCCGCCGGCGGTTCTTCCTCGAGCGCCCTCTTCTGAATTCTCTTCGTGAGCTGGAGAACGAGCTTAACGTTAACGTCCGCCTGCAGAAGTGCCCTCTGTATGTCCCTCACGACTTCTTTGATTGTGGCCTCATCAACTGTACTCGAGCGGGCGAGCTTTCTGAGGGCGTTGTTCAGGGCCTTTCCCAGCCTTTCTAATGCCATCTCACCACCGCTACTATCACGGCTGAGAAGTTTATAAACGGTTGGGTGGTCAGTTGTTGAACAATTGTATTCATTTTTAAAAATCGGCCGTGTTTTGACCCTTTTTGGAGAACATTTATGTTCATTGAAGCCCAAACTTCATCTTGGGGCCTTTTTTGAGAGAGTGAAGACTTGAAAAGGTCATTCCTGCTGAAAAAAGCTCTGAAAAAGTTTTTAAGCTGATAAATAGCACTGAAATCCGGGAAAGGAATGAAAGGAGGTGAGAGAGATGATTTGGCCGATAGCCGTTTACGAGTACCTCATCATCAGGGAGCGCGAGAAGAAGAGGAAGCTTCCAGAGGAGCTTGAGCAGGTTGAGATGCTCGGGTGAGAGCTTATAAGCCCTTTTCTATATTTTCCCCGGTGGTTGCGGATGAGGATTCATCACGAGTGCGTTGCCTGCGCCATAAATCAGTGCCAGAAAATAGTTGAGATGAGCCTCCAGGGAGAAAAAGAACGTAAGAAGGCCATGCTCTTTTCCCTGAAAAGGGCGGCGGAGCTGTTCTCTGAGGAATCAATTCCAGCCGTTGTCGGAGGTTTGCTGTTTCTGGGCCTTTACAAGTTCATCGGAAACGACGACCCCTTCAAGGAGTACAAAAGGGTCTCAAACGAAGTTGCCCGCAGCCTTCTGCCGGAGTTCGAAGGCGCTGACCTGAGAACGGCGCTGAAGCTCGCCATAGCCGGAAACGTTGTGGACTTTTCAACCGGCTACACTCCGGAACGGCTTGAGAAGGACATCAGAGGCGTTCTCTCCCAGGAGCTTTTGATTGACCACAGCGAAAACCTCTTTAGCCTTTTGGAAAAGGGAGGGAAGCTCCTCTACCTCACCGACAACTGCGGGGAGATTTACTTCGATTTGCTCTTTATAAAAACCCTTCTCAGAGAGTTCCCCGGCGTTGAAGTCTTCGTTGAGGCTAAGGAAGGTCCGATAATAAACGACGCGACGGTTGAAGACCTCTTGGAGGCGGGCTTTGACGAGGTTGGAACGGTTGTCTCCACCGGCAGTCGCCTCCCTGGAACCCCTCTGGAGTACTCCTCTCCCGAGTTCAGAAAGCTCTTCCGCTCTGTTGACGTCGTCATTGCGAAGGGTCAGGCCAACTTCGAGACCCTCAGCGGGCTGGGGGACGGAAGGGTGTTCTTCCTCCTCAAGGCCAAGTGTCCCGCAATAGCGAGGGAAATCGGAGTTCCCATTGGTTCCCTCCTGTGCCTGAACCTTTCTCTTCGTTGATTGTCGATATTATTTTTAACGAATGTCTATCAGAAAGGTTTTTATACAATGAAGTAGTAGATAATAGTGGTGATGGGTATGGCGACGGTTATTAAACGCGACCCCGGAAAGTTTTTGAGGGAGCTTCGCGTTCACTATGGCGACGTGTGGAAGATGCCGACGAGCAAATACCTTATCCAGCCGGATTTTGTTGTTGTTGACCCCAAAACAGGTAAGAAAACTAAGGTCAGCTTCGTCTCACTAGACGATGGAGAAGTTGTCGGCGTGGTTTACGACGACCTCGGGTGATTTCGTTTTTTGACGAGTCATTCTTTAACCTTTGGCGGAACCCATAAATAGTGCTTCACCGTTTAACTACTTCTGGTGTGAGAACATGGCAGATGTGTACCGGGAAGTTCTCCGTCTTGCCGGCAACATTGAGGACCCCTACCTTCGGGCCGTTACGTACGCGAGGGTTGGCTACTACATGCACCTCGCCAAGAATCCCCTCTATAAGGAGGCGTTTTCCCGAGCCTTAAGCTCCGTTGCGAAGATAGAAAACCCCGTTCTGCTGGTTAAGGCCCTCCTCGAAGTTGGGACGTTCTTCAGCAAAACAGGTTCAAAGGCCGCCGAGAAAATTTTTCATCAGGCCTACGAGTCCTCGCTCAAGTTCCCATCCCCTCTGAAGGACGAGCTTCTTGAGGAACTTGTTCTCAGGCTTATAGAGCTTGGAAAGGCGGATGAGGCCCTGTTCTATGCAACCGAGATAAGCGACCCCGTGAAAAAGAGCGACGTCCTTCTGAAGCTCCTCAACGTTTACCTCCATGAGGGCAAGATTAGAAAGGCCCGCGTGATACTGGAGTCCCTCGACGAGGAGCCCTGGCACTCGATAGCGGCCTTCAACATACTCAAGGAGCACCTGAGGAGGGAAGAATTCGGGAGCGCCATAAAGGTTCTCTCGGAGCTTAAAAGTGAGTACTGGCTGGGGGAGGCGATGCGGGCGATTGCTTTTCACCTGAAGAAGGCCCAAGTTCCGGAGGGAACCTACGAGAAGTTCGTCGACGTTGCGCTTCAGATGGCCCCGCAGGTCAGCCTTGAGGCCCTTAAGTCGCTCCTGATAGGGCTTGCCCTCCAGGGGGAGATTAAGTTCGTGAGGGAGGTTCTCGACAAGCTTTCCCCCGAGTCAAAGGCTCCCATCCTTGAGG
>NZ_JAMONU010000031.1 GCF_027066465.1 Thermococcus sp. | reverse complement strand
ATTATCTCCCCGATGTCGTCGACGTTGTAGCCCGGAGTAAGGATTATGTCCGCTATAACGCGAAAGGTTTGAGCCACGAGGGGAAGGAGCTCTATCAGTTTGCCGGCGAGCGGGCTTCTCATGAGGGCAATCCTCTTTTCCTTCTTCGTCGTGTGGACGGAAATTTGCATCTCGTCGAGGCCCGCTTTCCAGAGGCTCTCGATTCTCTTCTCGTCCAGTCCGACGTTTCCAGCTGTATCGGTAACCCGAATCCACAGCTCGGGATAGTGCTCGCTCACGTAGGCAATCCTCCTCTCGAGCTCAGGGTCGTTCAGGGTGTCGTGGAATGAAACGCGGTAAATCATCTCGGGCGGGTTCTGCCGGAGGTAGCAGAAGAGGCAGTAGCTCCCGCACGGGCCGGCCCTGCTCGATGGAGGAATGACCACCAAATCTTCCCTCTCATCGACGCCGTCCAGCTCGTACTTGGTAATTCGCCTAAGCTTGAAGTCCTCGGTGAACTCGTACATACTCGAAACTCGAGCTGGGTTTTTAAAAGCTTAAGGTGAACCAGGTACGGTGGTGGCATGATAATAGCGGTAACCGGAACGCCCGGGGTCGGAAAGACGACGGTTTCGAAGCTTTTGGCTCAAAAGCTCGGCTACGAGTACGTCAGTTTAAAGGACTACGCAATGGAAAAGGGCATCGGCGAGATGAAGGGCGATGAACTTGAGGTCGAGGTTGACGAGCTGGCCTATAACTTCGAGCGGGACTTCAAGGGGAAGAACGTTGTCGTTGACGGGCATCTCAGCCACTTCCTCAACGCAGACCTCGTAGTTGTGCTCAGGGCACATCCGAAGCTAATCGGCGAGAGGTTAACCGAGAGGGGCTATTCAAGGGAGAAGGTTGGGGAAAACGTCGAGGCCGAGCTCGTCGATGTTATCCTCGTGGAGGCCCTTGAGGAGAACGAGAACGTCGTAGAGGTTGATACGACCGGAAAGACGCCGGAAGAGGTCGTGAACGAGATTCTGGAGCTGATTGAGAAAGGTGTCAGGAGAAGGGTCGGCGTAGTTGACTGGAGCAGGGTTTATGATGATGTGATTCCCTACCTGCGCCTCTGACGCCTCCTCTTTTTCCTCGGTATGAGCCTAACCGGACTGCCGCAGTCAGGACAAACACCTTCAGGCGGCATCTCTGAAAACCGCTTTCCACAGCCGATGCAGACGTAGTTCCAGCGGATTACGCGCTTTATCCCGCGCTTTAGGGTCTTGAAGGGAATCCCAAGGGTTTTGGCTATGTTCTGGAGGTTGTAGTCGTCGGTGAGGAGAGTGGCTTTGAGCTCGTACGCCAGGGCGAGAACCTCAACGTCGGCTTCGCTCAGCTCTTCCAGTTCCCCGGTCCTTCTTGCAGCTTCCTTAACGGCTTCAATGCTTTCTTTCGATGGAACGAGCACCCTAACCTTTCCCGCGCTTATCAGACCCTCAAGGAAGAGCCTCGACTCTGGGTCTTTAACCTCTTCAACGACTTTCGGCGTCGTGAAGCCCTCGACGTCAATCCCCTGAATGAATATCGCGGTGTCTATTACCTGCATCGCCACCTTTTTATTTTCCCCGCTCAAAAACCTTCGGGTGGGAGCTTGAGGATAACCCGAATAGTCCCGATATACAGGCCCGATGGGGAAGCCAAGGAAATCTACTACCCCGTGTGGCTCTACGTCTTCTACTACCACGTCAAGAGACGGGTGTTCGGGGACATAAAGGGCAAATTCGTCGTGATGGTTGACGGGATAAACGGGAGAAGCTACCTCGCCGATGTGTTCCCCCAGCTGGAGGAAGTTGAAACCGACGGGAGAATTCTTGAACCGAGGGTAACCGACGAAGAAAGCAGGGAGCTTGCCGTTGACAAGGCGGAGGCGTTTCTCTTCCGGAAGTTCGCCTACCTCAAGTTCTCATACCGGCTTGAGCAGAAGGCCTTCACGTACAAGCTCTTCTGGGCGATGAAGACCGGGAATTCGTACCTTCTCCTCGACAGCATAACGGGGGATGAAATAGAAGTTCAAAAAATTAAAAAATCAGAACAGCTCGTCAACGATTCCGGCTAGGGTCTTAAGTTCTGGCGTTGCAGAGCCGCCCCTGACGACTATCCTCTTCCCAGAGGCGTACTCGACTATCTCCTGTATCTCCTTCGGCGGGGCCTTGGTGAGGAGGCTGACGACTATTATCGCTATGCTTGAGAACACGAAGCCGGGTATCATCTCATACCACGGGTGCCAGCTGAGGCCGAGCTGCTTCCAGAGGATTACGGTTACGGCGCCAACTATCATTCCCGCTATCGCCCCCTCCTTGGTGGCCCTCTTCCAGTAGAGGCCGAAGATGACGACCGGACCGAAGGAACACGCCAGTCCAGCCCAGGCGTAGAGAACGAGCTTGAACACCGTTTCGGTTGCACCGAGGGCGAGGTATATCGAGAGCAGGCTGACGACGAGGACTGAAATCCTGCTTATCCAGACGAGCTTGTCTTGGTCGGCGTTGGGGTTAATCATCTTGTTGTATATGTCCCTCGCGAGGGCCGATGCGACGACGAGCAAATAAGAGTTTGCCGACGACATTATCGCGGCCGCCATTGCCGCTATCAGGATTCCCGCGAAGACCGGTGGTAGCATCTGCTTTGTAAGCGCCATGAGGGACATCTCGGGCTTTATGCCTGGAAGGAGAACCCTGGCCGCAACTCCACCGAGGGTGACTCCGTAGAGGGCTATGACCGCCCATACAACCGCCGCAATGAGGGAGTACTTGAGCATCTTCGAGTCCTTAATCGCCATGAACCTGACGTGGAGCTGTGGCTGTCCCAGATAGCCGAGGTAGCCAATCGAGAGGAACCCGAGGAGTGTTATTGGAGCTACCCAGACGCTCGTCAGCTTGGGGTCTATTGTGTAGAGCTTGTCGTACATCGCCGTGAAGCCGCCGATTTTGGCTATTGCCATCGCCGGAACAACAACGGCTCCAATGAACATGAGAATTGCCTGGACAACGTCGGTGTAAACTGCCGCGGCGAAGCCTCCGAGGAGGACGTATATTAAAACCGTCAGGGCGCCGATTATTGCACCCCATTTGTAGTCTATCCCGGTTAGGAATTCGAGTGTCCTTCCCATTGCAACGGTCTGGGCCGCCGTATACGCCGTCAGGAATATGAAGATTATGACCACAGAGATAACCCTGACGACGTGGCTTTTGTCGTAGTACCTCGCCTCAAGGAAGTCCGGAACGGTTATCGCCCCGACCTTCTCCGTAAAGCGCCTCAGCCTCTTTCCAAGAACCGTGAAGTTTATCAGCGGCCCACCGGCGCTCGTCATCGGGACCCATACGCTGCCGAATCCGAGGCTGTAGCCCTTTCCCGGCATTCCCTGGAACATGTAGCCGCTCATTGCAGTTGCCTGATGGGTTAGGGCTATGGTAAAGGGTCCAAAGCGCCTCCTTCCGAGGAAGTACCCCTCAATGGACTCACTGCCGATTCTGTACGTCAGTATTCCTATAACAATCATTGCGACGAGGTACACAACGAAAGAAACTACCACAACGTCCATTCATGCTCCCTCCTCGTCCTTGCTGATGTAGAAGTACGCCACTGCCAGCAGCACGTATATAACGGGAACTCCAATCCACAGGAAGACTACCGAGGCCGGCATCCCCACGCCCCCTTAGAATTTTCATT
>NZ_JAMONU010000030.1 GCF_027066465.1 Thermococcus sp. | reverse complement strand
GTCGCAGTTGCCAAGGTACGCCGTGGGGTTCGTTTTGCACTCTTGAACAGAGGGGGAGCCTATAACGATAGTAAAGCGGTCGTAGAAGCTCCTGAGGGTTATGTTCAGGTCAACCTCGGGGCTTCCGGTTATGTAACTCTTGAGGGTCACGTTGTACGCTTTTGAACCCGGGGGAAGCTTTCCGCCATTTGAGATAAACTGAGAGTACTTGCTCGCGCTGAGGACGTAGAATTCACCGTTGGAGTATATAACGACATAGTGAGAAACACCCTTGGGGGTTCCGGGGTTGAGAACCTTCTCAAATCCCTGGTATGCGTAGACCACGTAGCCGATAGGGGCCGCGATTAGGATAATGACTACAATGAGGGCTATTAGTTTCCTGTTCACTCCAAAAACCTCCCAAGAAAAGGATTAATTCAAAAGAAAGGGAAGGAGATTCACTCCTTCGCAAGCTCGGCGAGGTACTTCATGAGGGCAACGGCAGCAACCCTGGTGGCGTTCCTGTCCTTACCGGCGACGATGACGGCACCGTACTTGCCAAAGGCGTCCGGTATGTACTCGATGTCACCTGGGCTGGTGTACCAGTCGACCTTGCTGATGTTGTGGTCAACGAGGTACTTGGTGACGCTGTTGGCGACAGGTCCGCCGACGAGGATGAGGTTGCTTCCTGGGTCCTGAACGTTGACCTCGTAGTCCATGACGACTATCGGCTGGGTGACCGGCTTGAGGACGATGCTCTGGGCGTAGATGCCCTCGACGGTGTAGCTGCTGTCCGGAAGGGTGTCGCCGACCTTGAGCTCCTTCTCTATGACCTGGCCCTCCTTCTCCTTGAGGCAGATGTAGGCGTAGGCCACGATGAACTGCTTTCCGGTTGGAGCCTTGACAAGACTGTCGTTAGCAGGGTTGTAGTACTCGTCGTAGCCCTTCTGGACGTACTTGTACATGAGGTTGTAGGCGCCGAAGACGTCAATCGGGTTGCCCTCAAGCTCCTTGTCGTTGATGAGGGTTATGTTGGCGATGTACCAATCACCGTCGTACTGGTAGGTGCTGACGGTGGCATTCCAGCAGCAGGCCGGGTGGAAGACCGGTCCGAGGGTCTCAACGTCGTACTCGGCTGAGATGCTCGCTATGATGTGGTTGTCGATACCAACGAAGGTGTCCTCAAGGGTCAGGACGAGGTCGGCGTAGCCTGGGTAGGTTGTGCTGTAGACGAGCTGGCCGCCCTCCTCGTAGATGTAAACCGGGACGCCCTTGTCGAGGATTATCTGGGTGGTCTGCTGGCCGGTCTCGGCGTTCTTAACGACGACGAGCGCTCTGTTCTCGTTGAGGCTTATGTCAAGGACGGTGATGACCCAGTTGGTTCCGGGTATGGTCTTGCTCTGGCCAATCTCGTACCAGATTGGGTTCTGGCTCGGTATGTGGCCGGCGGTGAAGGTCTGGTTGCCGACGCTGAGGACGTGGTAGCTCTGGCCAAAGACCGTGAAGTCATCTCCGGCACCGACACCCGGGTTAACGAGCTTCACGATGGTTCCACCGTTGGCCTTAACCTCCTCCTTGTCGCCGATGTAGTACTTGGTGACGTTCTCAACAACGGTCTTGGTTCCCCACTCAGGCTCGCCGTAGGTGACTTCCTCCTGGGTGGTAACGCTGTAGTTGTAGAGGACGTAGTCAACGAGGATGCTAAGGTCGCCGGTCGGAACGACTATGTTGGCCTGCTCCGGCGGGGCGGTCATGTTCCACTTGCTCGGGTTTATGGAGCTGAGCTCGACCTTCTTTATGTCAATGTGCCAGTCAACGTTAAAGTCGCCAACCTTGTCTTTGGCGGTGAGGGTGACGGGTATGCTGAAGGTGTCCTCCCACTGGGTGTAGTTTGCGGTGAAAGCGGCTCCGTTCCACCAGTAGTTGTCCGGAAGCTGGGCGTAGCTCTCGGCCCAGCTGGTTATGTTGGTTATCTTGTGGTCCTCGGTAATGGTGGTGTAGTTGTAAGCGTAAATCGTCCACTTGGCAACGGTGGCCGGCGGAATAACCTCCTTAACGGTAACGTATGCGTTCTGAGCCTCAACCTCTTGGGTCGTGTAGAGCAGACTTCCAAGGGCAACGGCTATGTCAGCGGCGCTTGCAACGTCCATAGCGGCGGCGTGGCTTCCGACGACGATTTTAACGTTCGGAGTTCCATCCGGGTTAACGAAGAAGCTCTTCGGAATGTTCGGAACGGTAGGCTGAGCGCTGGCGAAGCCGATGGTAGCGCCAATCATTGCGGCACCGACTGCGAGCGCCGCGATCTTCTTCACCTTCATTTCACAACACCTCCCATAATTTATGGGGACTAAAGCCCCCTTTAAGTGCTGTCAATGACTTACTGGCGACAACGGGTATATATACTTTTCGCTTTCAGACCCTTTCTCAAGCCGAAAAAAGCTCGGTGATTGCCGTAAAGATAAAAGGGAGCTTAATTAAATGCCTATAGCCAATTCGCCTTTTGCCGATAATATCTCATTCATTTTTTTCATCTTTTTTCATGAGCATCTTTTTGACGGGCCTCGTAACAAGTTCATTAACGAATCCCCCAAGGTCTGTGAGGGCGTTCTGAAGCTCGTTCGCCGTTATGTCCACTACCTCAGGCTCGACTATTGAAATCGCAACCGGTGCGTACTTTGCAGTCAGCTGGAACATCACGTCAAAGGGAGACAGAAGCTCAGCCGCCAGCAAACCCCTATATTTGTCAACGAACTGCTCACCCTGGAGAACGAAGCTGTTTATCAGACAGCCCTCAAGGGTAAACGCCTTGGCCATTGTGCTCCTCACGGATTCTTCGTCCTTTCCGGATACCTCTATGACGAAGCGGTACCTGATGTACCTGTCATCGGTTATGAGTTCTTCAATCTTCTCCCTTGAGAACCCGATTTTAGGCTCCGGAAGCTCGGTTAGGTCAGGATACGCGGCGAGACCTCCAAAGCGGTCCATAAGCTTGCCCATCACCAGGGAGACCTCACCGAGTATCTTCATAAGCTCCTCAGAGTCTATCTCGAACTTGCCGGGCCTTACAACTTCCACTATGGCGGGCCCGTATTTCAGAACCGCCTTAACAAGCTCATCGAAGGGACCCCTAACGCGGGCCGTTATTACTCCTGAATACCTGAGGGGTTCTTCTCCCTCTTCGATGACGTCCTCAACGTTGACCTCCGTTACTTTGAGGTTTTTTTCATTCTTCAGGTTTTCGGCAGTCTCCCTCAGAGCGTTTTCTAAAGCTTTCTTATCGCTCGAGAGACCTTCAATATAAAAAATCGCCTCAATCTCTTCCATTTTCACCACCACATACCAGGATACCGTCTTTTCTTGTAGGTACCGACTATTGGAATCCTCTCACCGCAGTACTTACACCTTCCGTTCTCGGTGATATTGTACTCGGTAATCTCAAAGCCGTAGCGGACTATTAAAGGCTTTCCGCAACGGGGGCAGTAGGTGTGCTCCCCAGGATGACCCGGCACGTTGCCGATGTAAACGAACTTCAGACCCTCTTCTTTAGCTACGCGGTATGCCATCTCTATCGTCTCAAGCGGTGTCGGAGGAAGGTGGAGGAGCTTGTAGTGCGGGAAGAAGCGCGAGAAGTGCACCGGCGTGTCGTCGCCGAGATTTTCCACAACCCAGCGGGCGAAGGCCCGTATTTCCTCCTCCTTGTCGTTGAGCGTCGGGATTATGAGATACGTTAACTCGACGTGGATTCCAAACTCTTTCTTTGCTATTACCGCCGTCCTCCTGCTCGGCTCACCGCTCGGAACTCCGGCTATCTTCATATAGAACTCGTCGCTGAAGGCTTTGATGTCGATGTTCATCGCGTCGATGTAGGGCGCGAGTTCCCTGAAGGGCTCCTCGTTGATGTAGCCGTTGGTGATGAGGAGGTTGTAGATTCCCTCCCTCTTCGCGAGCTTTGCCGTGTCGAGGACGAACTCGTACCAGATTACCGGCTCGTTGTAGGTGTAGGCTATGCTCTCACAGCCGTAGCGCTTCGCTATGGCAACGACCATCTCTGGACTCATGTCGTGGAGGTATGGAAAGCTTTCATCCGCCTGGCTTATCTCCCAGTTCTGGCAGTGCTTGCAGTGCATGTTACAGCCGACAGAGCTTATCGAGAGCGCACACGAGCCGGGCCAGAAGTGGAAGAGCGGTTTCTTCTCCACCGGGTCGGCTCCGATGGCCGAAACCTTGCCGTAGTTAAGCGTGTAGAGTTTTCCTCCGATGTTCTTTCTAATCCTGCATGAACCCCTCTTGCCCTCGTTTATGATGCAGTTAAGGGGACAGAGCCTGCAACGAACCTTACCCCCCTCAAGTGGCTCCCAGTAAAGGGCCTCCCTCATAACTCTCACCTAAAAGAAGTCCGTTCACTCACGTTTAAGCTTTTGGTATTCGGAATAGAACTCGCGCATCGTGTAGAACCTCGCCCCCTGGCTCTTGTAGTGGTCTATCAGCCTGCCGAGAAGCTCTATTGCCCTGTCTCCGGTGTTGAACTTGCAGTCGAACCTTATCCTTTCCCTCTGCATAGGCACGAACTCCCAGGGGTGGGCAAAGTAAACCCTCGGCTCCTTCAGGCGGGAGTGTATGAGCTTCTGAATCCCCCAGGGGAGCCTTATGACAGAGCTAGTAGTCGAAGCCGGAACCTCGAGGACGTTTCCGAAAAACCTGACGCCTGAACGGTAGCCCTTGTAGGTGGCCTTCGAGGAATCCACAAGGATTCCATTCTCCTCGAGAACACGGTAGTACTCGTTCGGGAACTGTAAGTTTGGCGCGCGGAACGAAAGGACATCGCCAAACTTCCGCAGGACCTTGAGGGACTTCTCTATTGCCCTCTTCCCTTCTTCAAAGCTCAGCTTGTCGAGCCTCTCATGGTTGTAGTTGTGGCTTCCGAGCTCGTGGCCCTCGTCGATTACCCGTTTCACAAGGTTCGGAAAGCGCCTCGCCATCTCCGCAGTAAAGAAGAACGTTGCCTTGATTCCCTTCTCGGCCATCAAATCGAGGAGCTTCGGCAGACCCTCCTCCATTCCCCGGGTTGTGGTCAGGTAGGGGGGACAGTCGTGCTCGACGTCAAAGGTTATCGCAACCTTCATCTCAGACCCCTCACGAGCTTGTAGAGAACGTACCTCTTATCGAACTGGGACGCCGTGTCCATCGTGGCCTTGTACACCCTCAGTATTCTCTTTATGACAACGTCCCACGAGAAGTTCCTCTCAACGACCTTCCTGGCCTCAAAGCCCATCTTCTCCCTCAGACCTTCATCTGAGAGAACTTCAGACAGGTACAGGGCAAGCTCCTCCTCGCTGTTTCCGAGAAAGCCCGTTACACCTTTTATGACCATATCCGAAAGCCCGCTCTCGTTTCTTCCAACTATGGGCCGTCCGGAGGCCATTGCCTCAAGCCCAACAACCGGAAACGCCTCGAGTATTCCGGGCATGAGAACCACGTCGGCGGCCCAGTAGAACTCCGGCAGTTCGTCTCTGGGAAGGAAGCTGAAGAGCCTGCTCACGTCTTCAAGTCCGGCCCTCCTTATGTTTTCCTCAAGCTCGGCCCTCTTCTCTCCCTCCCCCACGGCCAGGAACAGTATTTTCTCCTTCGGAAGGTTTGAAAGCTGAAGGGCGCGTTTTATGACAAAGGGCAGTCTGTGGGCCATCTTTCTGGACGTCATCCGGCCAACGTAGAAGAGAACGACTTCATCTTCAACGCCCAGCTTTTTTCTGGCCCTCTCCCTCTCCTCCGGTTCGGGGGGACGCCAAGCTTTGGTGTCTATACCGTTGGGGATGACTGTTATCGGCCTCCCAGCAAGCCAGTCACCGAGAACCTTCTCTGTGTCCCTCGCTATCGGCGTGCTGACCGCTATGAAGTGGTCAACCTTTCTGAGGGAGAAGCGGAGGTTGGCTAGACAGATACCCGAAAGGGGAGGGTCTCCGAAGAAGGAGTGGTTGGTTGCAACAACTGGAACGTTTCTTATTCCCCTGGAGACGTTGGCCACCGCAAGGGCCAGAGGGGAGTATATGCTGTGGATGTGAGTCAAGTCGAAGTCAACGCTCTTGTAGAATTCGTTTATCCTCCACAGCTGGGTCGGACTGAGGCTGATGTGATGTTTTCTGATGTAAAAAGTTGCTGGAAATCGCTCAACGGGGTATGGAAAACCGTCACCGTAGGGCATCATATACCTATAGTCGTGCGTTATCACGTAAGGTTCGTGCCCGGCTTTCATCAGGTTTTTCGCAAGCTCGTCCATATGCGCCTCTATTCCACCCACCTTGGGGTAAAACCAGTCCGAGGCCAGCGCGATTCTCCACGTTTCCATCAAGCTCACCCACGGGGGACGGCAAGCTCTACTACCGTGAGGGGTTTTAAAATGTTATCGGGCACTTCAATCTCAAAATGTTCCCAGCCAAGTTTTGGGATGGGGGTTCTACCCCTTTTGTTCACCATCACAACTTCTCTTTCCGAAACAACCCTTCCTATAACAGAAAACTCAAAATCAAGGAACTCAACGTTTTCTGGACTAATGGTAAAGACCAGCTCGAATTCCTCCCCACTCGCAAGGGCCACCTCAACCGGGTCGAGGTCCAAAATCCCAGCCACATCCTCAACGCCCTTCCCAATGGGAAGCCTCTCAGGATAAACCTCAATTCCAACGCCGCTCATCTCCGCGAGAAGGTGCAGCTCCTTTGCGAGACCGTCGCTGATGTCTATCGCCGAGCCGGCCACCCTCGAAAGAGCAACTCCCTCCTCAACCCTCGCCTTTGGCTCAAGGAACTTCTCGTAGAGGGTCTTCCTAACGGCGTCGCTCACCTCAAGCCCGTTCTTCCAGACAAGGTAGCCGGCCAAAGCCCTCCCCAGGTCACCGGTAACGCAGACCAGCTCGCCCGGCCTGGCTCCGGAGCGCGTGAGAAGTCTCTCGGCAAACCCCAGCGCTATACCGTCTATGATGAGGTCGTCGGCCTCGTTGGTGTCGGCGCTCAGAACCGGGAGGTCATAGAAGTCGAGGGCTTCACCGATTCCCCTCGCAATCCCCTCAAGGTAGTCCGAATCCAAATCCCCTGGAATTCCGAGCGAGAAGAGAAAACCTATTGGCCTCGCTCCCATCGAAGCTATATCGCTCACGTTCATCGTTACGGCCTTGAAGCCGACCTGCTCCGGAGTCATTATATCCGGCACGTCGGTTTTCCTGACGAGCATGTCGTTGGTCGCGACGAGCCATCTATCGCCGAGCTTTAAGGCACCGGCATCGTCCCCGAGGGGTAAGTCACCCTGCCGTTTGAGGTGCCTGAGGAAGAGTTCGATGATTTCGGATTCCCTCATTTGAACTCACCCGGCTTTAAGATTTTGAAGCAGTGGTTGTGTCAAGTAGAACCCTCATACCTCACTTCCCTCACGGCCCTGATGACGTCTTCCCTTGTGATTTCAAGGGTCTTTGCGAGTTCCTCACCCTCTTTGAAAACGTCCTCAACGCTCAGCTTCTTCATCACGATGTAGCCGTTTTTCTCCATCACGACAAGATAATCCCCGTTCCGTATCCCAAGTGCATCGCGGATTTCCTTGGGTATGACGACCTGCCCCTTGGTGGATACCTTCACTACCTCCACTCCCATCACCGTAGGAATTTCTTACTTTCTTACTTATTACCCTTTCGGGCAAACTTGCCAATCCCGTTTAGCAATCTTTCACAAATCCTGCCAATCTCACCTGGCAACCTTGAGGAAGTCCGTTATGCTCCTCTGCCTCGGCCTCTCGGTGTCCCTGGGAATTTCCACCTCAACGCTCTCAAGCTCCTCAACCCTCGCCTTCCTTATCTCCTCGGGAAGCTTTATCTCCCCGTACTTCCCGCCACCTCCGGGGATAACGATGAGCTTCCCGTTGCGGTATGCCCATACGGCCTTGGCAACCTCCTCGTGAACCCTGGCAAGTTCCCCGACCGGAACGTCGACGAGAACCCTAATCTCGCTCCCAAAGTCTCTCAAAAAGCGCTCCCATATCAGCCGGACGGCTTTGGTTTCAACCCCCTTACCGATAACCATTGAGATAATCTCGGCGAGGGGAGCTAAGTGAAGGTAAGGCGGTCTGTCCTTCGGCCTCTCCTCCGTATCGGCCAGCTCGAGGATTCTGTCCTTTACGCCTTTCTTTATCCGACCACCGCACTTGGGGCACTTCCATTTGAAGGCCTTCGCCTCGCCGAGGGAGTAGTGAGCGTAACAGCGGGAGCATGCCGTCAGGTGGTACTTCCCAAGACGGGGGTCCAAACCAGCGTTCAGGACGATTCTCCTTCCGCCGCGCCTTAGAATCGCCTTCCGGATTTCCTCAAAGGTAGCATCCTCCACCTCGAAGCGGTTGAACTCCCGCCCAAGGCGGTGAGGCATCGGTGAATGGGCATCGCTGTTGCTGAGGTAGGTTAATCTGTGGTGGGCCTTTATCATATCGGCCATCTCGCTGTCGGCCGAGAGACCCAGCTCAAGGAAGTGGATTTTAGCCCCTCCGTAGGCCTCCTTCAAACTGTCGTACTCCTTGTAGAGACTCGTCCAGGGGGTGAAGGCGTGGGCGGGGCCGATTAGAACGCCGAAGTCGTTGGCCAGGTCGGCTATCTCTCCCGCTGAAAGGCTCAGGTGGGGCCTGCCCTCGGTCTCGATGTCGTTTGAGTATTTTCTTAGTATTCCCCTCATCTCGCGAACCGTCTCAATGCTCGGGAAAATCAGGACGTGATGAACCCTTCTGTTGTCCTCAACCTCCGTTGTGAGGAGGAAGCGAACTCCCCTCAGCTCGTAGGTCCCTTCATCGACTTTCTTGGCGTATCTGAGGAGCTCCCCCTCCCAGTGGGGATTTAGGATGTCGCCAGTACCGACAACGTTGAGGCCCTTAAAGCGTGCGTTCTCTGCAAGGTTGGGTATCGTCATGGCCTTGGAGACAGCCTTTGAGTAGCGGGAGTGAACGTGAAGGTCGGCGTCTACTAACATCTCACCACCGTCCAAAGTTTTCGGGCCTCTAAAAAAATCTTCTCCCAAACCCTTATAACTGCGCCTTAGGATTTGGAAAACGGTGACCCAAGATGAAGGTTGAAGGATTCGTGGCCTCGCTTAGAAACGCCGAAACCATCGGCGAGCTCTTCAAGATACTGCAGGAGAGCGGAGCCCCCATAGTCAAGCTCGACGGCCAGAGGTTCCTCATCGTCGTCGAGGGTGACTTCGAGGGAAGGCCCTTCTGGACCGAGATAAACGGCGAGAAGGCCAATCAGGCTTTGGGCGATGCGATGCTCAACTCCTCCAGCTTCCCCTTCAAGTGCAAGAAGCCCTATACTGGCGGAAACGTTATCTTCGTGAACTTCGATGACATTGAGACCGAGAATTTTCTCGTAGCCTACCGCGACCCGGACTACGGAATATTCTATCTCGTTGAGAACGGCGAGGTCAGGGAGATAACCGGAGAGGAGTACGAAAAGCTCAAGGCCGAGATGCCCGAGTTCAAAGTGAAGTCCATGAGCGACGAGCAGATGGACATGATGGGAGCCTTCTTCGGTTGAGGGCTATGGACGAATGGAGCCTTCAGAGATACGTCAGGAGATGGGCAATACTGCTTGGGATAGCCTCGTTGGCCGGCCTAGTGGGGGGTCTCGGCGCCCTCATCTTTAGGGTTTTAATCAACGCCTTCACGGGGTTTTTCTTCGGCCCTGTTTTGAACAGGATATCATATAGTGTATCAGGTATAAACCTAGGCTACATCCTCCTCCCGGTTTTCGGTGCGATGCTGATAGCCCCGATGGTTAAGAGATACCCCGAACTCAGGGGCAACGGTGTCCCCGAGGTCATCGAGGGCATAATATTCAAGAGCGGAAAGATAGGGGCCAAACTGGCGTTTCTCAAAACCCTGGCAACCGCAATCTCAATAGGCGCGGGAGGTCCTCTCGGTCGTGAAGGTCCGGCCGCGTTCATCGGCGCCGCGCTCGATTCTGCACTGGCTGAGAGGCTTCCAAAACCCCAGGCCAGGAAGCTGATAACAACGTGCGGCCTGGCCGCCGGAATAGCCGGAACCTTCAACACGCCGCTCGCGGGGGCAATGTTTGCCCTTGAGGTCATCTACATGGGAGCAATAACGATAAACCTCGTTCCAATATTTATCTCCGCAATAATAGGCAACGCGATAACCCTCGTGGTTCTTCACCATCCCGTAAGATTTCCAGTGCTGAACCCCAACATAAGCGTGGTCAGAGGAATTCCCTTTTACTTCATGCTCGGAATGTTTCTCGGCGTCGTCGGCTACGCATACACCAAGGCCCTCTACAGGGCAACCGATTTCTTTGACGGCCTCTCGAAGAGGTATCCCTTTGAGCTTCGCCTTGTGCTCGGGGCCGTTGGCATAGGCATCATAGGAATGTTCTTCCCCCACGACGGCGTCTTCGGGATAGGCTTCAACGGCATCAGAGACGCAATCCTTGGAAAGTTCACGCTTGAGATGCTCCTCATGCTGGCGGTTGCGAAAATGACCGCGACGCTTCTGGCCATAAGCTCCGGGTTCTCCGGCGGAATCTTCGCACCGAGCCTGTTCATAGGAACCATGCTCGGCTCCGCCTTCGGAACCGTTGTTTCGCACTTCGCCCCCGCAAACGTTGAGGCGTACGCCCTGGCCGGGATGGCCGGTTTCTTTGCAGCGGCCACTCAAGCACCGCTGACGCAGATAATAATGATAACGGAGATGTCGGGGAGCTACGCCTATTCCCCGGCGGTCGCACTGACGTCGGTCGTTGCTTTCGTTACCGCGAGGGCGTTCTTCAAAGGCTCCTCTGTATACACGATAAAGCTGGAGCGCAAAGGCATAAGGATAAAGACCGGCAGGCCGCTGATTCTCGAAACGATAGCGGTTCACGAAATAATGAGCACGACAGTCGTTAAAATTAACGCAAAGAGGCCTCTAATGGAGGTTGAAAAAATTATTGCATCGACGGGCCACGACTTCCTTCCGGTTGTTGACGACGAAGGGCATGTGGTGGGCATCATAGGTGTGCCTGACATACTTGGAAAATCGACAGCGATTAAAAAGCTTCCCGTGGGTAGGTTTATGAGAAAAAACTTTGCGGTTGTAACGCCAAAGGAAACTGCTCAAGATGCCCTTGATAAAATACTCCTGAACGACCAGAACCTGCTCCCAGTTGTTGATGATGAAGGAAAACTAATAGGGGTTGTAACAAAGAAGGACATATACAGAGCCTATTATCACGCAATAGAAGCCATTTACCTCTGGTAAAATCATTGGTTCAACTTTCTATCAAAAAGGGCGTTAATCGTAATTGTTTTCCCGAACTTTTATCGTTTCTATGCTCCATTTTGAAAAATTAACGGGGAAAAGGTTTAAAATCACTCCATGAGAAAACCCAGAACGGCCGAGCAAAAAGCGGAGGCGATACCAATGGTGTCAATCGAGATGGTCGCCAGGGCACTGATAACTGTTTTCGGGTCAGGCATAATAGCGCTCCTCATAAGCAGGAGGTACAACATCTCCTACATTCCGCTGTTCATAGTGGCGGGCATACTGATTGGACCCATAACGATGGTGCTTCCCAGAACCGAAGCGCGCCATCTCTTCAACTACGTCCGCGTCTTTGGTCTCGTCATGATACTCTTCACCGAGGGACACAACCTGAGCTGGAAACTTCTGAAGAGAAACTTTCCAACAATAGCCACCCTTGACACTCTGGGGCTGCTGGTAACCGCGTTACTGGCGGGGTGGTTCTTTTCAGTAGTCTTTCACGCCCCGTTCCTGATAGGATTCCTGTACGGCGCAATAATAAGCGCAACAGACCCCGCAACGCTCATACCCCTCTTCAAGCAGTACCGCGTTCCCCAAGACATAGAGATAACTATCGTCACGGAGTCAATATTCAACGACCCCTTGGGCATAGTCCTCACAGATGTCGCCGTTGCGATGCTCATAGTCAGCGCAAGCGGGGGGCTCTTCGCGGCGTTCAGCCATCACCTAGGGGTCTACGGGGCAGCGGTTGCATTCTTCCTGTATGAGGTCATAGTGTCAATAATCCTGGGTGTCATAGTCGGGCTGTTCGGATACTGGTTCATTAAGAAAACGCGGATGTACGAGTTCCCTGAGATAGAGATATTCTCCCTCTTCCTGGCATTTGGAGGATTCCTTCTTGGAGAAAAGCTCCAAGCCTCGGGCTATTTGGTCGCAACGACCACGGGAATCATCCTCGGTAACTCAAACGTCTTTGCCAAGAAAGAGGACCCGAAGGTTCTCGGGAAGGTGATAAAAGCCATCGAGAGAGAAGTTCACTTCAACGAAACTCTCGCCGACATTGCAACGATATTCATATTCGTCCTCCTCGGCGCAAGCTTGAACCTTCAGCCACTCGTGAGCAACTTGGTAAAGGGACTGCTGGTGGCGTACTTCATCATGCTCGTGGCCAGGCCAATAGCGGCGCTACCGATACTGAAGTGGTGGAGCAAAAAGGAGTACGTGTTCATATCCTTAGAGGGACCGAGAGGTGTCGTTCCATCAGCGCTGGCAGCACTCCCACTAACGCTGGCTGAGAAGTACCACAGTGCAGTGCTAACAACATACTGGGGAGAGGTGATACTTGCTGTTACCGTCATAACCGTACTGGCCTCAGTGCTGACAGAAACCCTGTGGGTGCCATTCCTCAAAAGCAGGTTGCTGGAAAGCGGAGAAGCAGAAAAGACCGGGGCTTAACGCCCCCCACTCTTTTTACCCCACTGCATTCCGATGTAGTAAAACAGCAGCTTCGCGGCAACTACCGACGTGGGGGTCCCGACATCCCCGCCCGCAACTTCCATGATATCAAAGCCGATAATCCTCTTGTTCCGGACAAGCCATTCGATTGCCTCCACAACATCCCAGAACCTCAGCCCACCGGCTTCAGGGGTTCCCGTGGTCGGGACGAGGGAAACGTCGAAGACGTCTATGTCAACAGAGAGGTACACCGGCTCCGGGAGGTTCCTAACGACCTTAATAAACGTGTCGAGTGTGTAATTCCTTGAGTGCACCCATTCGATACCGTTTCTTCTCGCAAACTCTACTTCCTCTTTCGTTCCGCTCCTTATCCCGAACATCGCCTCCCTCACGCCCAGCTCTGCTATGCGCCTAGCCACGCAGGCGTGGCTGTAGGGGTTTCCCTCGTAGGAATCGCGAAGGTCAAGGTGTGCATCAAAGACAACGTAGCTTTTCGGCTTCAGCGCCTCAACCGCCCCAAGGGTCTGGGAGTGCTCTCCCCCAAGCAGAATGGGCATCGCCTCCGGATTGACCGAAAGAAGCTCACACAGGGTTTCTTTTATCCTCTTTGAAGTCTCACGGGAGTCCCCCGCGACGATTGAAACGTCTCCTATATCGGCAATCGGAGCTTCCGCGATGTCAACATCGTAATCCAGCACGTAGCTTTCCAAGTTAAAGGTTGCCTGTCTAATCAGCAGGGGTCCGAACCTCGCTCCCGGACGGTAGCTCGTGGTTCCATCAAAGGGAACTCCCAAGATTACAAATCGGGCGTCCTCAGGGTCAACAAGAGGAACCTCCAGTTTCACCGCATCATAGGTGTAAAGAAAGTCCATTTTCAACACCCCTCCGCTTCAACAAAAGCAGAGAGAATAGGGGCTCACTCGCCCCGAACCTTCTTAATCTGAATCCTGCCGAGTGTTTCCCAGTATTCAACGGTTATGCCTTCCTTGAGCTGGTCCCTAACTTCTTCGTCAACACCGCCTTCGAAGGGAACATCGTAAAGCTCGTAGGTCTCCATGTCCATAATCTGAACGGTGTCAGGGGTTATAGCTATGACCTGGCCAACGCGCTTGTCGATAATTGGGACATCAACTTCAGCGCTGGTCGGCTTGACGATGCTCCTGACCTTGCCATCAAAGATTCCAACGGCTTCAATCCTTGCTTTGGCGGAGCCGTGCTTCCCGGGGGAAGAAACGGTTATGTTCACAATCCTGCACGGTTCACCGTCGATGATTATGTACCTTCCAGGCTTGAGCTTGCTGACCTGGACCTTGGTTTTGTCTCCCATCTTCCAGACCTCCCGCAACTGTTCTGGTCTCTGTTGGCGGGGACGTTTAAAAAATTTTTGAAAAAGCTCAGCGGCGGCTTTTCAGAAGCATGCCGTTAACCACCAGAGGGAAGAACAGGACAAGCCCTATTACCGCCCCCATGACTACTGGGTCGGAACCGCTACCAAAGGCGTAGTAAAGGGCACCTAAACCTACCGCAAGTAGTGCACCCATGACAACGGCCACTGCCCCTCTGCGGGTTGTCAAACCTGAGGAAAAGAGTGGATAAGCCTCAGCTAGGGCCACCAGCGGGCCAACGCTGAAGGGAACCACCAAGAACATTGTTCTGGCAGAGCTTATCGCCATTAAGCCGGCAAGAATCATGCCGATGATGGCAACGACCGCAAGGCTTTTCTCCCGGGACAGCTGCATAACCTCGGAGAGCATCTGATTTCCCATCTCAAGGAGGACTATTATCGTAGTCAGCCCCGCGAAGTAAAGCGAGAGAACGAGGAGGAATATTATTGCGCTGGCGCCGGGAACGTTTCCCTTGAGAATCTCCGGAATGAAGTAGAACACCCTAACCGACTGCGGAAGCGGTGTTGTGCTGTTGGTGGCGTAGTTTCTGAGCGCGCTGAACTGGGTGTAGAGCTTGAAGCTCTCTTCAGGTGAAATCCTTGGGCTGTGGACGCTCTTTTCAAAGGCTTGGAAAGCCGGACCGAGCGAATACGCCATCGAATAAGCCGCCGCGAAGCTCAGGATAACCTGCAGTATGAAAACACCGATGAGAACCCTCTTGAAGTTGAGGCCCTCCGGAGCAAAGCTTCCAATAACGTAGTACACCCCCGCACCGAGACCGAACGCCACTATGACCGAAGTTAGGAGCATTATAACCCCGTGGAACGTAAGGGGCTGAGAAAACGAGGTTATCCCCGAAACGGCCTGGTGCATGTAATACTTTGCCTGCTCGGAGGTCAGAACTGAAAGCGAGCGGTTCCTGATGAGAATTGTTGAGATTATTGTGAACACTATGAATATCACAGATATTCCCGATATGAACTCCAGAACCCTTCCCTTGGCCAGCAGCAAAAGGAGAACGGCGATGATGATTGTGAGAACCGCCAAGAGTGGAACAAACGTTGTATCGCCGCTGAACAGGTATATAAGCCCCCAGCTCGAGAAGTACGAGGTTACGCCGAGCAGTATCAGGAGGAACATTAGGAGCGTAAACATTATTGCGGGCGTTCTGGCGACCTTAAAGAAAAGCTCGTAGATGAGATACCTGGTTCTTCTTGTGCTCTCGGCCTCGCTGTATATTAGGAACATTGCTATGAGAACTGGAATCAGTGAAATCAAGAAGCCCTTGAGTCCAAAGGTCATGTAGTACTTCGGCAGAATTAAGAAGTTCCATATCCCCAGAATATAACCCGCGATAAGGAACGCCATCAGGACGTTAACCCTTCTCATTGCGCACCCCTCCGGCAGAGTTAAGCCACAATGAAAACTAAGAGACAAAAAGGGGCCAAAATATAAAAACATTGTGCACTGACTTAGATTATAAATGACTCAAAGTTGACCACTATCTCGTTTACAATCGTCCATGCCATTAGCGGCTCGCGGTAAAGGCTTACCCTTCTCCCCTCAACCCGACTCCTGAAGTCCCCGTGGGGAAAGCCACCTACGATAACGAGCGGATTCTCAAGCCCCGCCAGAACCTTTCCGAAGTCCCTCGGCTTCATCAGTTCCCCTTCCTCGTGCATCACGAAGACCCCGTCGGGAGCAATTTCTTCCACGAGCTCACCCAGCGTTTTCTTCTCGATGCGGAGTAGAGCTAAATCCTTTGGAACGACGCGGTTCTTGAAGAGGCTCTCCATGAGACCGAGAAAGCGGTTGTAGTTCCTCGGAAGCTTCGTCTCGGGCTTTACGTAAATCACCTCATCGTTCCTCGTGTGGACGTAAACGCGGAGCTTCCCCTCCCTGTTGGCTATGCTCTCCAGGGCGTTTAGAAGGCAGATGTGCACTATGTCAGGCCTCCCGCGCCTCTCACCGTCTTCGAGCTTCCTAAGCGCAGAGTGGTGGTAACTGCTGTCGAGTATCACTTCCTCCGGCTTCTTGCCCCTCCTCCTCGCGTAGTTCACAACGGCTGGATGCTCCACTATCGATTTTGGCACGAGCTCAAGCTCGGAATCAGCTATCACCAGATGAAGCATTCTCCTCCCTCCTCAGCCTTATTCCCCTCTCCTCAAGGTCGGCGATGATTCTCTCAAAGGTGTCTATGCGCATGCCAAGAATCTCGGGCGGAATAACGCCGAAGATGCAACTACCCTCGGCCACGAGCCTCGCTACGGCGGAGGCGGTGTAACCGGTTACGCGCGCCATCGAGGTGAATTCTCTCTCCTCATCGTAGAGGGTGTAGCTTATCGTCCTTCCGGGCTCGCTTCCGATAACTTTCATAATCGAGAAGTCGGGGCTCTCATAGGTCATCAGCGGGGTTATAACCTCGAGCGTCTTGTCAACAT
>NZ_JAMONU010000029.1 GCF_027066465.1 Thermococcus sp. | reverse complement strand
CGCGCTCGGAAACTCCCCGCTTAGGGCCGCTTCGGTCGGTGCCTTCCTCAACGGTCTCGCCGGCGACATGGTGAAAGAAGAGTTCGGGGAGAACTTCACCGCATTAGAAGTTGCAATGAAGGTTCCGAAGGCCGTAAAGTGGGTGGAAGAATTTTAAATCTCTATAAGCTCCCTCATCTTCTTTGCCTTCTCACACAGCTCGCAGCTCTGCAGGAAGACCAGCGTGTTCAGGAGATGAAAGAGTTCCACCTCGTCCAGCTCCACCCCTGACTCAGAGACCTTTTTGATGATGGGCTGTGAATTCACTTCGATTTCATTCAGAACTTCCTTTATGAGTTTTTTCAGCTTCTCCCTGTTCTTTGCCCGTATTCCCGATTTTTCAAGTATGCCAACGAGCCTCTCGGCCTCGACCTGAAGGTACAGTTGCCTGAAGCTCTCAACGCTTTCGTCGGGTTCCGCCTTTATGAGGAAGAGCCTCGCGGTTCTTCCGTAGAGCTTTTCGTTGCCCTCAGTGCCGATTTCCTCTACGAGACCGGCCTTCTCTAGGACCTTTACGTGTCTGTATACCGTCGTTCTGTCCTTTCCAACGGCCCTGCTGAGCTCCCAGATTGTCATGGGCCTCTGCCTCAGCAACTGAAGTATCCTGAACCTTGTCTCCTCGGAGAGAACCTTTACCTTCTCAGGCTCGGTTATTATCAGAACTTCCCTCAATTAATACTCCTCCAGCTTGTCCTGCGGCGTCTCCTCCTCCTCAACTATTCTCCTTCCCGCGGCGACCATGTCTATGCTGTGGACAACCCCCCCAAAGTCTTCTATTGTCCTGACGATTTCCTCGTAGTTGAGGTCGTCGCCGACTATCGTTATCTTGACGTTCTCGGTCTCTTTGTCAATTTCCACGAGAGTTATGTTGACTCCCTCGACTCCTTCAAGCTCGCTCAGCCCGAGGGCCAGCTCCGTGACAATCGGCTGGTGCGGCTTGAGCACGTCCAGTACGAGGAGCCTTATGCCCTTCGCCATGCCCATCACTTCTTGAGAAGCTCACCGAGCTTTTTAAGCAGTTCCATGCTCTCCTCATCGCGGCCTATCTTGGCCATGGCGAGCCACTCTATCGCGTGGATTATGTCCTCGTTCGAGAAGTCCTTAAGCTCCTCCTCCTTCTCCTCCATTTCCTTGGAGATTTCGGTCTTGTACTGGTGCTCCTTCTTGAGGAGTTCGTCCATCACGTTCAAAAGCTCCGTCTCGTCAAACTCGTAACCGAGCGCCCTGAATATGTCGAGCTTTGTTTTGAGCCTTGAGCGGGCAAAGTAGCGAAGCTCCTCGTCGCCGAGGTAGAGGTTTATGTAGAACGCATCTGCGGTTCTCCCGTAGTACTTCTCGACGAGGTTGCCCTTCATCTCGGTTCTCTTGACCTCGACCAGCCCGGCCTCCTTGAGCTTCTCAATGTGGTGGTATATCGTCTGAGGGGTCTTCCCGAGAATCTCGCTGAGCTGTGAAATAGTCATTTCCCTGTTCCTGAGCAGGGACAGAATCTTCCTCCTTGTGTCTTCGAGCATCAGCTTTATTACCTCTGGGTCGGTTATCACCTTCACTTTTGTCATAGCGACCACCCAATTTTAACGTTCTAACGTGTTTTTTAACGTTTTGAGCATTTAACCTTTTCCCCTCCGGAAGGTTTATATATGTAAAGGCTATCCGGCACTCAGGATAAAATATCCATACCCCTGAAAGCTTAAATAATTACCTCCGAAAAGCCTTCGAAGGTGGTGACGATGAAAAACCTAGACTTCCTCTTTTATCCGAGGAGCGTGGCGGTTATAGGTGCCTCCCACGTTCCCGGAAAGGTTGGAAACGCCATAATGCGCTCGATAACGCTCCGCTTCAGCGGCAAGGTCTACGCAGTCAACGTCAAGGGCGGCGAAATCGAGGTCAACGGAAGGAAGTTCAAAGTCTACAGGAGCATCAAGGAGGTCCCCGATGAGGTCGACGTGGCCGTGATAGCGGTTCCGGCCAAGTTCGTGCCGGACGTTATAGACGAGTGCGGCGAGAAGGGCGTTAAGGGCGCGATAGTTATCTCCGCTGGCTTTAAAGAGGCCGGGAGGGCCGACCTCGAGGAGGAACTCGTGAAGCGCGCCAGGAAGTGGGGCATCCGCGTCGTCGGGCCGAACTGCCTCGGCGTTACGAACCTTGAGAACGGCTTCGACTGTAACTTCAATCCCCCGGAGAGGCAGGCCAGGCCGCCCTTCGGAAAGGTCGCCTTCATGAGCCAGAGCGGTGCCTTTGGAGCGGCAATCCTCGACTGGGCCGCCAGGGAGCGCATCGGGATGAGCAAGTTCATAAGCCTCGGCAACATGGCGGACCTCGACGAGAGCGACTTCATGGAATACCTCGGAGAGGACGAGAAGACCGGTGTTATTACAGGGTACATCGAGGGCGTGAAGGATGGAAGGAAGTTCTTCGAGACAGCGAAGCGCGTCACCCTCAAGAAGCCCGTTGTAATCCTCAAGAGCGGAAGAACCGAGGCGGGAGCGAAAGCGGCAGCTTCCCACACGGGCTCGCTCGCGGGTTCCTACGCGATTTACAGGGCCGCTTTTGCGCAGACCGGTGTTCTGGAAGCGACCACGATGAGGCAGCTCTTCAACTACGCCAAGGCACTGGCCATGCAGAAGCCGGCCAAGGGCGACCGTGTTGCAATAGTCACCAACGGCGGCGGCGCTGGCGTCATGATGAGCGACGGTCTGCTCGAGAGGGGCCTTAAAATGGCCGAACTCAGCGACGAGACAATCAGGAAGTTTGAAGATGACATAAAGGCCGGGAAGCTTCCCGCACATATGGCGTACAGGAACCCCATCGACGTCATAGGTGACGCCCCGTCAAGCAGGTACGAGATAGCCATGCGCTACGCCCTCGAAGACCCGAACGTTGACATTCTCGTCGTCATAGCTCTCTTCCAGAGCCCCGCTCTGGACGAGGGGATAATCGACGCTATGGAAAGAATGAAGGCCTACGGCAAGCCGATTGTCTTTGTGGCTCCGGGTGGAGACTTCCCGCACAAGATGGCGAGGAACATAGAGCTTAGGGGCATCCCCGTCTACGAGACAACCGAGGACGCGGTTGATGCCGTCTACGCCCTCGTCAAGTACGGCCAGTGGCTTAAGGAGAACGGGAAGCTTTAAGCTTTTTCCCTTTTCTATCACGTTTGACGCTCTCCGCTTTAAACAAAACTGCCTTTAAGGGCTGTTCTCGTTTAACACTCTCCTCTCCAGTCTTGGGAATTCGTTTTTCTTTCTTTTTGTGCTGTGACGTTTTGTTGCGATTTTAAGTTTTTAGTGTAACGAATTTTTTTCGGAGTTGCTGGAAGAGGCTTTTTCTGTCTCTTATGGCCTAGAACCCTGTTTGGATTGTTTTGTTTTTTGGATTTGGGTTTCTGGTGTTCGTTCTGCTTGTTCTAAGTTTTCTTTGCCTCCAGGAGATGATTGTTTGGTAATTGTTCATATGCTGTTGAAGGTTTCTTCGGTTTTTGTTTTGTGTTCCAGGTTTTTTGAGGGAGATAAAAGGCGGTTTTCCTGGGGTTCTTTGTGTGCGATTTCCAGAAAGGCTTAAATATCGGGGAAGTCTTATTCCTCTATCGGGGGAACGCACGAAAATTCCGCCCTGTTGCAATAAGACTCTAGGAGAATTGAAATAAAGCAAAGCTTTAAA
>NZ_JAMONU010000028.1 GCF_027066465.1 Thermococcus sp. | reverse complement strand
CTGCAACTCTTTTCTTCGAACCCTTATGAAGTTTTTCAATGCCGGGTAACTCTTATATTACCGAAGTTCGAACTAACGGCAGGAGATGACCCATGAGCGAAAGGGTTTCCACCGGTGTCCCCGGTCTCGACGATATGCTCAACGGTGGCCTCATTCCCGGAAGGGTCTATCTGGTGAAGGGCGCTCCCGGCACGGGAAAAACGACCCTTGCCATGCACTTTGCGATGGCCGGTGTCTCAAGGGGAGAAAACGTCCTTTACGTGACCCTTGAGGAGCCGGCCGACAACATCAAGCAGGACTTTGGAAAAATGGGCTTCGATGTTTACAATTCCAACTTCTTCTTGATTGACGCAACGCCAACGACGGAGCGCTACGTCCTTCTTGAGGACATATTCGAGACGTTCGCCAAGAACCTCGAAAAGCTGACGGATGCAATCCTTGAAAAGTTCGGGGCTATTCACTTCTCAAGGCTCGTGGTTGACCCAATAACGATGCTCAAGATGACGAGTTCAACAGAGCTCGACTACAGAAGGGCCTTCCTGAAGTTCATAAAGACGATGATGCGCCTCAAGGTCACGACCCTGATAACGTCGGAGATGGAAAGGACGGACGTTGAGGAGTACCTCGTCAGCGGCGTGATAGAGCTTAGAACCTTTGAAATCAAGGGCGTCCTTGAGAGGGCGGTGAAGATAACGAAGTTCAGGGGGAGCGGCTTTGACAGGGTTATAAGGCCCTTCGAAATAACGGACAGGGGCATGGTTGTCCACCCCGATAAAACCCTCTTCTGAGGTGTTGGCATGATTCCCGAAGAGGTTAGGAAAATACTCGAAGAGATGAGGGCCGAGAGAATCAGGGGAGCAAGCTGGATGGCCCAGAGGGGAGCCGAGGCGTATCTGCTCCTCTCAAGAATACTCTCAGGAGAAGAACTAAAGAGGGCATTGGAGGAGATGAGGAAGGCCGTGCCCGAGGTAAACAAGACCATGGCATCACTCTACAACCTGGCGAGGTTCATACCTGTAACTGATGACCCGGAGCTCGTAAGGAGCAGGGCGGAGGAATTTCTGAGGCTCGTGAAGGAGGCCAAAAGGGAGATAGGGAACATCGGGAGCGAACTCATCGACGACGGTGACGTAATAGTAACGCACTCATTTTCATCGGCCGTCTTGGAGATTCTAAGAACTGCCAGGGGGAAGGGAAAGCGGTTTAAGGTTGTGCTAACCGAGAGCGCCCCCGATTACGAGGGACTCGCACTGGCCGGGGAGCTTGAAAGGCTCGGGATTCCCTTTGAGGTCATAACCGATTCCCAGCTGGGGCTTTTTGTCAGGAACTCAACGCTCGCCCTCGTCGGCGCCGACAACGTAACGAGGGACGGCTTCGTTGTGAACAAGGCAGGGACGTATCTCCTCGCCCTCGCCTGCCACGATGCCGGCGTTCCATTCTACGTCGCCGCCGAGAGCTTCAAGCTCCATCCCGAGCTTGACTCGGACGAAGTCGAGATAGTTGAGAGGCCCTACTCGAGGCAGGGATTCAGGGTCAGGAACTTCATATTCGACATCACGCCGTGGAAGTACGTCAGGGGAATAATAACAGAACTCGGAATCCTGGTTCCGCCAAAGGAAATATAAAGGGAAAATCAGTCCTCGTGGGCAAGCCAGAGGAGAGCACCCTTGATGAACGGCCAGTTGCTCCTTATGTATTTGCTGTAGTAGGCATCGCTTAAAGCCTTGCTCGAGCCGTAGGCCACTATCCTTCCCTTACCGACCTGAACGGCCGCCGCCACTATTGGCTCACTGCCCTCGGCGTAAACGACGTTGCCTTCCGAATCAACCGCGTATCCCGTTGGGAACGCCCTTATGACCCAGACTGCATCCCCGGTAATCTTGAGCGTGTCGCCGCTGTAGTATATCTTCCAGCCGTCGGGGATGAACTTCGTGATTGGCGTCTCGCGGTTGTAGATTCCAACGAAGGGATAGTACGGCTTTCCGCTGTTGTTGGCGTTGTCCATAAGCTCCGTTCTTTCGAACTCTATTCCAAACTTCCCGACGACGGCGTTGAGGCTCTCGGTGTTCACGTACTTGTACCAGTCACCGGCTATGAAGAGCCCGCCGCCGTTCTCGACGAACTGCTGGAGCGCCCGAATTTCGGTCTCGGACAGGTCGCTCTTGGGGTTGGTGAGTATGACTATATCGTAGTTCTTGAGAACGTCCTCGGTGAGGGGCACGTAGCTGACGTTGACCTCCCAGCCAAGCTCGCTCTCAATGTAGTTCTTGAGGTTCTCTATGCCGTATTTGCTGATGTAGTACTGACCGTGGGAGGCGTCTATGAGAACCCTCGTTATGTGTATGGTGATGTTCGTGACGTTTGAGGGCGCGCTCACGTTCGTCTGGTTCGAGAGCGTTCCGTTGGCCGGTGCGGTAACGTTTCCAGCCGTCTGGTTTGTCTGGTTGCTCGCCTTTGGCCTGCAGAGGGGTTCCACCTTTTCAAGGGTCTTCTGGAGGATTGGGAGAACCTTTTCAATCCTCTCCTGAAGGTCCCTTCCAAGGAAGGCGGCCTTCCTTATGTGAATCATCAGCGGGTATGAGTAGAGCCTGTTGCCGTTCACGAGGAGCGGGGCGTGGGCCTTCATCTTGAGGAAGAGCTGGTACTCGTCCAGCATCTCATGATAGGTGGAGTTAATCCACTGGACGTCGTCCGTGAGGTCTCCGAGGTCAACACCACAGCTCCGGAGCTTCTCTACCGTGCTCGTAAGGTTCTCGTAGAGGGCGTTTATCGCCGGGAACTCCTTGTTGTACATGTTCTCGTAGTACGTTGAGAGACCGAAGAACAGCCTGTACGGGTTTGTGTAGACGTAGACGGTCGCGCTCGACTGGTCGGAGAAGCCGTCGCCGAAAATCTCCGCAGTTACTGTGTAGTAGCCCTCCTCGGGCGGAACCCAGTCGTATTCCACCGCAAACTCGCCGCCGGCGGGCACACTGACGGTTTCGTTGTAAACGACCTGACCGTTGATTAGGAGGCGGTACTCAACGCTCTGGTTCTTGCTCCCCCCGTTGGTTATGACGGCCTTTATCGGGGCGTTCAATCCGGCGTACGCTGGCTGCGCAACGCTGAGGGAGGAGATGGCTATCGGAACGTAGTAGGAAACTCTGAGAACCGGACGGTCGTAGGAGTTCTCCCGCGAGTAAATCCACGCGTAGTTGCTTATGTTCTCGTTCACCAGTTTGAGAACAAAGCTGAAAACGTTCTGCTCCGGGAACTTGGATTTGACGTAGCCGGTCACGTTGAAGCAGACCCATCCCTTCGAGAGCGTTCTGTTGTCGAGCAACGGACCCGGCTGGGGTGCCGGTCTTGTGTAGTCCTCGCTCCAGTTGTTAGTGATGTTGTAAACACCGACGTTCATCGGGGTATCAAAGTACTTGATATACGCAACGTAAACGCAGAGCTGAGCGCTTTCTATCTTAGCTACCCCGGGAATCGATGAGAGGTTGAACCGGAAATACGCACGCTCCCTGCTGTAATAGGAGGTGTTGCCTATGGCGAGCTCATACTTTCCCGACCAATTGTAGTAGTTTTTCCAGTAGTAGTATTTCCCATATTTGTAGTAGCTGTAGGCGTCCGCACTTGCCGTGACGTTGACGGCCTTCAGGACGTAGTTTGTCGAGGGGGAAGCGCTGACATCTCCAGCGCCGTAGAGGGGAATTACTCCAGCAACAATTAGAACAATCAAG
>NZ_JAMONU010000027.1 GCF_027066465.1 Thermococcus sp. | reverse complement strand
CTTTATCACGTCGTCATCGCCGACGAAGTCGAGGGAAACAACATCCACAAACTTGAGCCACTCCAAATCGGTCTCGTCTATGAAGCCGACGTGGGCGTTGAGCTTCAGACTGGTTTTCCTCTTAATTTCCCTCAGCTCGTCCGCGTATCTATCAATCGGCACCTTCAGGCGGGAATCCATTCCACCGCTGAGCAGACAGCCCAGACCGCCGGAGCGCTCGAGGTCGAGGCAGAAGTTAAGGAGCTCTTTTCGCGTCGGCTTTTTCATGCCCTCAAGGTAGTGCCTCCCGCAGTGTGCGCAGTTCAGGAAACAGTAGCTTCCGGTGAGCGAGATTGAGGGAAACTTAACTCCAGGAATGTAGATTTTTAGTTTTTTCATTTAACCCACCTCTGGAGGGGGTTAGCAAGGACGTGGGGGGTGAAATCCCCCGGTCCCGCGAGGGGAACTTGATGTCGGGGATGTAGATTTTTAGTTTCTTTCCCTTCTTCATCAAAGCACCCGAATGAAATGAGAAGAGAGGGGTTAAAACCCTAACTGGGCACTTCAGAGGAACGGGTTGTGGAACTTCTTGCCCGGGTAAACCGCGATTCCCTCAAGTTCCTCCTCTATGCGGATGAGCTGGTTGTACTTGGCGTTCCTGTCCATCCTGGCCGGAGCGCCGGTCTTTATCTGGCCGGTGTTGAGGGCCACCGCGAGGTCGGCTATGAACGTGTCGTCGGTTTCTCCCGAGCGGTGTGACACCACAACGCCGTAGCCGGCGCGGTAGGCGGTGTAGGCGGCATCTATCGCCTCGCTGAGCGTTCCAATCTGGTTGACCTTGAGGAGGAGGGCGTTTGCCGCGCCGAGCTCGATGGCCTTCCTGATTCTCTTCGGGTTGGTGACGAATATGTCGTCGCCGACTATCTGTATCTTCCTTCCGAGTTCCTTCGTTATCTCGACGAAGCCCTCCCAGTCCTCCTCGTGGAACGGGTCCTCGAGGGACACTATCGGATAGGTGCTCACGAGTTCCTTGTACAGCTCGAGGAGCTCTCCCCTGTCGTACTCCTTCCCGGCGACGACGTACTTGCCGAGCTTATCGTCGAAGAACTCGCTTGATGCAGGGTCGAGGGCGAAGGCTATCTCGTCGCCGACCTTGTAGCCGGTCTCCTCGATGGCTTCGGTGAGCAGGTCGAGGGCTTCACTCGGCTCCCTGAGCGGCGGGGCAAAGCCGCCTTCGTCTCCGACGTTGACGGCGTTCTTGCCGTACTTCTCGGCTATGACCTTCTTGAGGGTGTGATATGTCTCGGAAACCCACCTTATACCTTCCCTAAAGGAGTCGGCCCCAACGGGCATTATCATGAACTCCTGGAAGTCCAGCTCGTTGCCGGCATGCACACCTCCGTTGATGACGTTGCTCATCGGAACCGGCATGACGTAGGCGTTGGTCCCGCCGATGTACTGGTAAAGCGGCAATCCGAGGGCGTTCGCTGCCGCTTTGGCAACGGCGAGGGAAACACCGAGGATTGCGTTGGCTCCAAGGTTGCTCTTGTTCTCGGTGCCGTCGAGCTCAATCATGAGCATATCGATGTCCCTCTGCCAGGTGACGTCCATTCCGATGATTTCAGGGGCGATTATCTTGTTGACGTTCTCAACGGCCCTCCTGACGCCCTTTCCGTGGTAGCGCTTTCCGCCGTCGCGAAGTTCAACTGCCTCGTGGGTTCCGGTTGAGGCACCGCTCGGAACGGCGGCGCGCCCCATGCTCACAGGGGTGTAAACCTCGACCTCAACCGTTGGGTTTCCCCTGCTGTCGAGGATTTCCCTCGCTATAACTGCCGTAATCTCGAACGGGTTCTCCATGCTAATCACCTCGGGTGATATTCAGTCTCCTTCAATATAAACTTGGCGATTTCCTTTTAAGCTGGGAGGAGGAGTGTCTGGCATGGAGTGGAAGGGGAAGCTCAGGGAGGAAGGCTTTATCGAGGTCGGTGAGTTCAGGGTTGAGCTGAGCCTCGACAACACCTTCATGGACATCGACTACATTCCGAGGGTCCTCGTCTACTCCGAGAGAACGGGCCGCTGGCACGTCCTCAGGAACCCGATTCCAAAGGGGAGAACGCTTGAGGAGTGCTGGGACAACGCCGTTAGGGTTCTTGAGAAGATAGCGCGGGGTCTCGAAAGACCGGTTCTCGACGATGAGGAGACGTCACTTCGCCTGTGGGAGGTTTTGAAGTCCCTCGAAGGAAAACCCTAAATACAACCGCGTTTAATTTTCTTTAAGGTGATGTGAATGAACGCTCATGAGATAGCCCGCTACATAGACCACACCAACCTAAAGCCCTATGCAACCAAGGAGGACATCATAAAGCTCTGCGATGAGGCGATTCAGTACGGCTTCTACGCCGTCTGCGTTAACCCCTACCGGGTCAGGCTCGCCAAGGACTACCTGAGGGAGAAGCAGGCAGACGTCAAGGTGGCGAGCGTCATAGGCTTTCCCCTCGGCGCGACGCCGACCGAGGTTAAGGTCTTCGAGGCGAGGAAAGCCCTTGAGGACGGCGCCGACGAGCTGGACATGGTCATCAACATAGGCGCCCTCAAGGATGGGGACTACGACTACGTGAAGAGGGACATAGCGGAGGTCGTCAGGATAGCCCACGAGAGGGGCGCGAAGGTCAAGGTCATAATCGAGACCTGCTATTTAACCGAGGAGGAGAAGGTGAAGGCCTGCGAGCTGGCCAAAGAGGCCGGAGCGGACTTCGTGAAAACCTCCACCGGCTTCGGAACCGGGGGAGCGACGGTTGAGGACGTCAGGCTGATGAGGAAGGTCGTTGGTCCGGAGATGGGCGTTAAAGCCGCCGGAGGAATAAGGACGTATGAGCAGGCTGTTGAAATGATTAGGGCTGGAGCGAACAGGATAGGAACGTCGAGCGGGGTAAAGATTGTGGAAGGTGCCCCCAGATGAGGGAGGTTAAGGAGATAGTTGAGAAGGCAATAAGGGAGCTGAAGGATGAGGGCCTTGAACCGGACATAATGCTCGCTGGCCCCGGGTTCATAGAGCACGCCAAGGACGTCCTTTCCAGCTTTGGTTTGAGGATTTACAGGATAGAGGAGCTTGGATACGACGCCGTTATAGCAGACTCCAAGTTCCTCGGCCAGATTAAGAGGGCCTCCCGCAGGGTCTCAGTGGAGCCGTTCCTGTCAGAGAAGCAGGTGTGGGAGGAAATAGAGAGGCTTGAGGTCTAAATTTCTCCCACCTTTGGAAACTTCTTTTTTACGAGGTTGGCGAGGCCGGTTCCTATTATCACCCCTGTTACGGCCTGGACTATGTTTCCCTGCAGTTCGTCGTAGGCTGGGGAAAAGCCAAAGGCATGGTATTCAAACAGGAAATAACCAGCCACCATAACGATTCCACCGAGAACCGCCGCAACCGTCATTCCCGAGGTTCCCTCAAGCTTTCTGGATGCGTAGCCGACGACGAACCCCTCGAGTCCCTTCACGAGCAGGGTCACGGGTGCCCAGCCGGAGTACCCGAGGACGACATCCGCCACCGCGGAACCTACGCCGCCGGCGAAAGCTCCGATAGCCGGTCCGAAAACCATGGCCGTGAACATGACCATCGTGTCGCCGACGTTGAGGTAGCCCCCAGTCTGCGGGACGGGTCTTCGTATCACGGCGGTTGCCAGCAGAACGAGGGCCGCTGAAAAGAGCGCCGTGATGCCGGCTTCCCAGATTTTCACCTCGTTTCTCTTCCTCCAGAGGTAGAGGCCGAAGGCGAGAATCCCAGCGGTAATGCTGTACGAAGCAAGGCGTGAAAGTTCGGCGAATTCCCCCATTCAACCACCGGA
>NZ_JAMONU010000026.1 GCF_027066465.1 Thermococcus sp. | reverse complement strand
CGACATAGCGAGAAACCTAGCCGCCAACCCCACCAACTTCACCTACCAGGGAGTTTACATGATGTACAGACCGCCGGTTTACCCCTATACGCTCTCCCTGTTCTACCACTTTATTCACGCTCCCCTGAGTCAGTTAAAAGTCGCAAGACTCGTCTCGGTTCTCTTCTTTGGGCTTACTGCAGTTGTAGTATACCTGCTGACCAAAGAACTCTTCGGCGGAGAAATCAGAGGAGCGATTGCGGCCATGTTCTTCGCACTCAACCCGCTGGCGTTTACGATGGGAAGCCGGGAGCTTGTCCACAGCGAGTTCACGTTCTTCTACGCGCTCGCGGTTTACCTGCTCTACCTGGGCAGAAAGAGGGAGGAAAAAAAGGCGATATATCTAGCCTTCGTCTTCGCTGGAATCGCCATATTAACCCGCTATACGGGTCTCTCAATAATAGCAGTCTTCATAGCTTACCTGTGGCTCTCCGAGTACTGGAACTGGGCAAAGAAGAAAGAGTACTGGGTCGGTTTTGGACTCCTCTTTGCGGTGTTAATGCCCTGGATGTATCTAGGACACCTTCACTACGGCGGCTTCCTGCGTCCCTTTGAGATTGCCTCAAGAACCGTGACCCTAGCTGAACCCGTCTCGGCGTTCACCTACGTGAAGTGGCTGTTCCACGACCTTGGAAGGGTTCTCCCAGTTTTGGCCATAATAGGCCTAATCAGCCTGAGACAAAATGAAGAGGGCTGGTTGCTCCTCAGCTGGGCGTTCCTGGGTTTCATGATGATTCTCTCGGTTACCCATAAAGAAACCCGCTTCATAACGTTCCTCGCGCCGGTTATGGGAATCCTCGCGATGAGGGGAGTTGAGACGCTGACTGAAGTGCTCTCCTCTGTGGGGGCAAAGGGGAAGAAAAGAATCCTTGCATTCGTTGTTTTGTCACTGATACTCGCGGTTCCAGTGGGAAACGCCGCCTTCCACCTGAAGGACAGGTGGAACGGAACTGGCAGGTATGAATCCTACGTGCTCAGATACGCGAGCGAACATTACCCCGGAGAGAGAATACTGGTGTCACCCTACCTGTACACAATGGCCGGGTTCTACTATCCCAGAGCCAAGGTTGATATGATACTATATAGGAAGTCCATCGAAGAGAGAATCAGCGGGGGCTACTACGATGTGATAATACACAAAGACCCGAACACGTATCTCAACATACTCACCAGCGGAAGGTATGAGCTCGTCAAGGAATTTTATGATGGGTTGTTTAAGATATTCATCAGAAAACCCTAACGCTACCCAAACTTCAAATGCACATTTTTTTCGCTTTTTTCAACAATATACACCAAAGAACAGCACTGGATAGTTAATTTTAAAAGCGGCCTCTCGATATATCACCCGCAGTAATTAACGGAGGGAATGGCTATGGCCGAGTACAGGTTTATAAAGTGGTTCGAGGAGCTGACGAAAAAGGACGTGCCGCTCGTTGGCGGCAAGGGCGCAAACCTTGGTGAGCTTACCAATGCCGGAATTCCCGTCCCACCCGGATTCTGTGTTACCGCCGAGGCCTACAAGTACTTTGTTAACAACGTTAAGGTCTCCAAGGAGGACATAAAGAGGATAATGGGTGAAAAGGCCGAAAAGGGAGTCCTCGCCGAGGTTCTCGCAAGCGCCCCCGACGAGGCAAGACCACTCCAGGACTGGATTATGGACATCGTCGCCAGGACAAACGTTGACGACAGCAGGGAGCTCATGGATAACACCGAGGTCATAAGGGAGCTTATAATGGCCATGCCCATGCCGAAGGAGATTGCCGACGAGGTTCTGGACGCTTACCACAAGCTCTGCAGGCGCTTCAACAAGGACCCGGAGAAGGGTGAGTACGTTTACGTCGCCGTTCGCTCCTCAGCTACAGCTGAGGACCTTCCGGAGGCTTCCTTCGCCGGCCAGCAGGAGACCTACCTCGACGTCATCGGAGACGAGGACCTCCTCGAGAACGTTCAGAAGTGCTGGGCCTCGCTCTGGACCGCGAGGGCTACCTTCTACAGGGCCAAGCAGGGCTTCGACCACAGGAAGGTCTACCTCTCGGCCGTCGTCCAGAAGATGGTCAACAGCAAGACCAGCGGTGTCATGTTCACCGCCAACCCGGTCACCAACAACAGGAACGAGATAATGATTAACGCCGCCTGGGGCCTCGGTGAGGCCGTCGTCAGCGGTGCGGTTACCCCGGACGAGTACATCGTTGAGAAGGGCACCTGGAAGATAAAGGAGAAGTACATCGCCAAGAAGGAGGTCATGTACGTCAGGAACCCCGAGACCGGCAAGGGAACGGTCCTCGTCAAGGTCGCCGACTACCTCGGTCCCGAGTACGTTGAGAAGCAGGTTCTCACCGATGACCAGATAATCGAGGTTGCCAAGATGGGCGCCAAGATTGAGGAGCACTACCAGTACCCGCAGGACATCGAGTGGGCTTATGATGCGGACGACGGCAAGCTCTACATCGTCCAGAGCAGGCCGATTACGACCCTCAAGGAGGCCCCAGCCGAGAGCGAGGAGGTTGAGGAGACCGAGGAGCTTGAGGTCATCCTCAAGGGTCTCGGAGCCTCTCCGGGCGTCGGTGCCGGTAAGGTCGTCATAGTCCTCGACATCAAGGACATCGACAAGGTCAAAGAAGGAGACGTCCTCGTCACGACCATGACCAACCCGGACATGGTTCCGGCCATGAAGAGGGCCTCCGCCATCGTCACCGACGAGGGCGGCAGGACCTGCCACGCGGCCATCGTCGGTAGAGAGCTTGGAATCCCGACCGTCGTTGGAACCAAGGTTGCCACGAAGGTTCTCAAGGACGGCATGCTCGTCACCGTCGACGGAACCAGGGGTGTTGTCTACAAGGGCATAGTCAAGAGCCTCCTCAAGAAGGAGAAGGAGGAGAAGGCTGAGGGCGGCAAGGTCGTCGTCGCCGGTGCCCCGCTCATCACCGCCACGGAGGTCAAGGTCAACGTCTCGATGCCCGAAGTGGCTGAGAGGGCAGCCGCCACCGGGGCGGATGGCGTTGGACTCCTCAGGGCAGAGCACATGATACTCAGCATAGGAAAGCACCCCGTCAAGTTCATCAAGGAGGGCAAGGAGGAGGAGCTCGTTGAGAAGCTCGCCGACGGTATCAGGAAGGTCGTCGAGGCCTTCTATCCAAGACGTGTCTGGTACAGGACGCTTGACGCCCCGACCAACGAGTTCCGCGAGCTTCCGGGCGGAGAGGACGAGCCCGTCGAGAGGAACCCGATGCTCGGCTGGCGCGGAATCAGGAGGAGCCTCGACCAGCCGGAGCTCCTCAAGGCCGAGTTCAAGGCCATCAAGAAGCTCGTCGACGAGGGATACGACAACATCGGTGTCATGCTCCCGCTCGTCAGCCACCCCGAGCAGATAAGGAAGGCCAAGGAGATAGCCCGCTCAGTCGGCCTTGAGCCGCACAAGGACGTCGAGTGGGGCGTCATGATTGAGACCCCAGCCTCGGCCCTCATCATCGAGGACCTCATCAAGGAGGGCATTGACTTCGTCAGCTTCGGAACCAACGACCTCACCCAGTACACCCTCGCCATCGACAGGGACAACGAGAGGGTCTTCAAGCTCTACGACGAGAAGCACCCGGCAGTGCTCAAGCTCATCGAGAACGTCATCAAGGTCTGCAAGAAGTACGGCGTCGAGACCAGCATCTGCGGACAGGCAGGAAGCGACCCGAAGATGGTAAGGTTACTCGTCAGGATGGGCATCGACAGCGTCTCAGCGAACCCGGACGCAGTCGAGCTAATCAGGAAGACCGTCTACCGCGAGGAGCAGAGAATCAAGCTCGAGGCCGCGAGGAAG
>NZ_JAMONU010000025.1 GCF_027066465.1 Thermococcus sp. | reverse complement strand
CAATCCTCCACGGGGAGATTAACTACGGGGCCTGCGACCCGGCCGATGCCGAGGCAAAGGCCCTCGGTTGCGATGCGCTGGTTCACCTCGGCCACAGCTACATGAGGCTCCACCTTGAGGTTCCGACGGTTTTCGTGCCCGCCTTCGCCGAGGTTGACGTCGTTTCTGCCCTCAGGAAAAACCTCGGGGAGATTAAAAAGCTCGGGAGAAGGATAATCCTCGTAACAACCGCACAGCACATCCACAGGCTCGGGGAAGCCAAGGCCTTTCTTGAGGAGAACGGGTTCGAGGTTCTCATAGGAAGGGGGGACTCGAGGGTCAGCTGGCCCGGTCAGGTTCTAGGGTGCAACTTCTCGAGCGCGAGGCTCGAGGGGGATGGAGTCCTCTTCATAGGGGCCGGCTACTTCCATCCCCTCGGCGTTGCACTGGCGACCAAAAAGCCAACCCTTGCAGTAAACCCCTATTCCGGGGACGCGCTGTGGATGGAGGAAGAGGCCGAGAGGTTAATCAGGAAGCGCTGGGCGCAGATAGCTAAAGCTATGGATGCAAAGCGGTTCGGGGTTGTCGTCAGCACCAAGAAGGGTCAGCTCCGCCTTGCCGAGGCCAAGAGAATCGTCGGGCTTCTCAGGAGGCACGGCAGGGAGGCGGAGCTCATAGCGATGAACCACGTGAGCTATTCCAAGCTGGAGGGGTTCCCCTTTGACGCCTACGTGGTGGTTGCCTGTCCCCGCGTTCCCATCGACGACTACGAGAACTGGAGGAAGCCCGTTCTGACGCCGAGGGAGGTTGAGCTGTTGCTCGGCCTGAGGGATGACTACGAGTTCGACGAGATAACTGGAACCGAGAGGGACTTCGACGAACCCCTTGGGGTGAGCGTTCATGGAGCTAAGGCCGGTCTTTGAGGTTCTGGAGGTTTTTCTGCTCTTCCTGTCGGCGTACTGGGGGCTTAAGGTCTCAATGGAAGCGCTCACCTACGACAGGCTGAAGGGAATTCTCCTGCTCGTGCCCCTAATCATAGCCCTAACGTTCAAGGAGTTCGGTCCACTCGCGGCGTTTCTCGTTATGTTCGCCTTCTTCATCGTTGAGGGAAGGGGCCTCCTGATGTCCCTGACGATGGGCGTTCTGGCGTACGTTGTGTTCCTCGTGGGTGCGATTGGAAGCGGCATCTTTCTCGGCCTGCTTGGAACCTACCTCCACGTTCCTGGCTACGAGATTCACGGAACGCTCCAGGAGCTTCTCCACCAAGCGGTGATGAAGAGATGAAGAAAAGGCACCTTGCCATGCTCCTCTCTAAGCTTAGGGGCTTTGAGAATCCGAAACCGTACCTCGAGCAGTACAGAACGCCGGGGGATGTTGCCTCAAGCCTCCTCTGGCTGGCCTACACCTCCGGGGACATCGAGGGCAAGGTAGTTGCCGACTTCGGCGCCGGGACAGGTGTCCTCTCGATTGGTGCCAAGCTCTTGGGCGCGAGGAAGGTCTACGCCGTTGAGATTGACCCCGAAGCTTTGAGTGTTGCGAGGGAGAACGCCGAGGCCGTTGGCGTTGACGTGGAGTTCGTTCTGGCGGACGTCTCGGACTTCGGGGAAAAGGTGGATACCGTGATAATGAACCCCCCGTTTGGAAGCCAGAGGAGGCACGCCGACAGGCCCTTCCTCCTCAAGGCCTTTGAGGTGGGCGACGTTGTCTACTCCATTCATTTATCTAAACCTGAAGTTAGAAAATTCATTCAGTCCTTCGTTACCGAGCACGGGTTTACCATAACGAATCGTCTAACGGTTTCCTTTGAAATCCCAATGCAGTTCCACTTCCACAGGAAAGCTCTGGAGAGAATACCAGTTGATATCTACCGCTTTGAAAAATCTTTAGCGAATTCAACGGAACGTTAAGCGAAAAAAATATATCCCTCGTTTTGGAGAATCTATGAAGTAGGGGGTATAATACGCTCCGGTGACCAATGATGGTTTCAAATTCAGGTGGAAAGGTTGAAAGTCTCCTCCGCACGTGGAGGATGAGGGATGCAGTTAAATTGGCACTTCAAGATGAAAGGGCACTGGGAGAACTCCTCAGCCTGATAGACGAAGACGACGTTAGCGTTCAAATAAGGGCACTCTCCGCGCTTCTTGAACTCGTCAGGGGCGCCAACTGGCGTCTCAGAAAGAGAATACTCGAAACGGGCTTCAAGCACATAATCAACGCGCTCAAGAGCGACGACGTCAGGGTTCTGTGGAGGACGCTCGCAATCCTCAGCTACCTCCTCAAGAACAACCCACTCAACGGAGGGAGGCTTTCAAAGCTGGTCAGGGTTCTCCTGCTCACTGCAAAGACCCACAACGGCCTCGTGTGGGATGGACTCCTCAGCGCCGTTGAGAACATAAGGGCACCGTGCATGTCCGATGAGGTCGCGGAGTTCCTCCTCGAGAAGGTTAGGAACGGCTCCTACGAGGAGGCGGCAGTAGCGTCGCTGATACTCCTGAACTCAGGAGCGGTTGAGAGGCACGGCTGGAAGAGCGTGGTCGAGAGGGTTGGGGAGATAATATCAACTGGAGACCCGGAGTTAATCGAGGCGGGCCTTCACGCGGCAATGAAGCTGACGAAGCTCCCCACGGTCTTCCCAATGGACGTGGTGATGAAGTCCCTGATTCCATCGCTGAGGAGGTTCATATCGACCTGTAACGACCCGATAAGGAAGCAGACCGCGATAGAAGTTTTTGACAGGCTTAGGGACATGGTCGTCCGCTACTACCGCGTCCGTCCGAGGGAGGCCCAGAGGATTGCTGAGGAGCTTTCAAGGCTCGGACTGCTTGAGGAGGCTTACCTCATAGCCTCGAACGTTGCCAGTGTGGGCGGGCTGGTAAGCCTCTGGAACGACAGGCCAACGTGACAGCGGTGAAAGCATGGGGAAGCTGAAGCTGAGTGACAGACAGCTCTACGCCCTGGTTGAAGCTGTAAAGCTAAGCGAGTCCGTAAAACCCAGCCAGAACGCCAAGAGAAGGGCGTTCCAGAAATACAGGATAACGGACTGGGAGAACTCCAAGCTCACAGGCATCTTCTACTCCCTTCAGCGGAGGCTCGGTCTTATAGACGAGATAATCGAGGGATTGGTTTGTGTTTCTCCCCTAATCCTCGACCCCTGGCTGAGGGCCGCGCTCAGGGTTGCGGTTGAAGTTGCGGTCTTCAGGGACCCGAACGAGAGGACGCTCCAGCACCTAAGGGGACTTGCGAGGTTCCTCTCAAAGAGGACGCACCCCTACGTCGGTTACTATTACTACGACCTTCTCCCCAAGGTTGTCAGCTACGTTCCCAAAGTTGAGTCCGAAGAGGACAGGATGAAGTGGGAGTTTCTGTTTCCGGGATGGTTTATACGAAAGCTCCAGACTTTCATAGGGGACGAAACCGAGGAGTTGCTCAAAGCCTTAAACGAGACCCTTCCTGTTAGCGTTCGCGTTAACAGGCTGAAGGGGACTGTTGAGGACGTCGAGTCCTACCTCCGGGACAGAAAGCTTCGGTTTTTGAGGAGCGAGAGGGTCGAAACCGTAATCAGAATCCTCGACCCCTTCAACCCGGGCGTTTTGATGGAGAGGGGCATTGCCTTCCCTCAGGAGGAGGCCTCGGCGGTTGCCTCCCTAATCCTGGCCCCCAAACCGGGGGAGACCGTTGTGGATTTGGCGGCCGCCCCTGGCGGGAAGACCCTCCATCTGGCCGAGCTCATGCGGAACGAGGGCAAAATCTACGCCTTCGACGTTGATTCGGAGAGGATTGGGAGGATGAAAAAGCTCCTTAGATGGGCCGGCGTTGAGATTGCCGAAGTTAGGAAGCTCGACGGCAGGAAAGCCCCGGAAGTTTTGGGCGAGGAAATCGCCGACAGGGTTCTGCTCGATG
>NZ_JAMONU010000024.1 GCF_027066465.1 Thermococcus sp. | reverse complement strand
CCGAAAGTATTTAATCGGCGACCTATTTAAGTTTATCGAGTATGACGTTCGAGAACGTTTTAGGCAGCAGAAAGCTGGAGCGCTTTTTGAACCACCTGGGGGAGCTTGGTTTTGAGGGGGTTAGGCCGTTCTCCAAAGGCACTACGAGCCTCGTCTTCCTCGGCGAGCTGAACGGAAAAAAGGTCGTTGTGAAGCTCCAGAGGCCGGATTCTCCGAGGAACAACTTCGAGAGGGAGGCGGGAATACTGAGGGCTATAGAGCCCTTCGGAATAGCCCCGCTCCTGCTTTTCACGGGAGCCTTTGAGGGTCTTCCGTATCTCGTCAGGGAGTTCGCTGACGGTGAGCCAGTTCTCTACGCCGACCTTGAAAAGCGCCACCTCTTCGGGATAGCCGAGAAAACTGCCTTACTCGACAGGCTTTACCTCGACCACGGCCAGATGCAGGGGGGCAAGCACATCATCGTCGGTGATGACGTTTACATCATAGACTTCGAAAAGGCCAACTGGAGGAAGCCGAACAATCTCACCTCGACCTTCTCGATGCTCTTCGTCGGCAGAAACGCAATTTCCGAGAGGCTCTATAAAAAGTTCGACCTTGACGAGGGTTTCAGAGAGGAAGTCAAGGAGGCTTTGAGGGAGTATAAAAGAACGGGAAGGCTCTCACGCCTTCTGGGCCTTCTTTCCGGTCTTTAGCCTGTCGGCGTAGAGGGCTAAGAGCGGGACGACGATTGCCATCGCTATAAGACCAACCCTTGGGTCAAGGAAGTAGTTGAAGACTAGAATCACAACAACCGCTATGCCAATCATGAGGAACAAATCCCTGTCGTAGAGCCTCGACTTCGCGAGTATGTTCTGCTCCCTGGCGGTGTATGCTAAATAGGCCGGTATTCCAAGGGCCGCTATCGCTATTCCCACGTAGTCCCTCAGCAGGAGCGAAACACCGATGCCCGCCGCGAGAATAAGCGCTATCGCCTTCGCTTCCTTCACGCTACCACCTGTCCCTTGGGTTAGGCTTATATACTTTTAAGGCTCTCTCATATTGGGGTGATACCGTTATGAGCAGTATCGAATGGAACGAGAAGACCTTTTCTCGGTTCGCCTACGTGAACGACCCGGGGATTGAAGGGAGTAGAATAGCCTACACCCTGACCAAGGTCAACATGAAGGACAACAGGTACGAGAGCACGATAGTCGTTGAGGACCTTGAGGCCGGCTCAAGGCGCTTCATTGAGAATGCCTCCATGCCGAGGCTCTCGCCGGACGGGAGTAAACTTGCCTTCACGAGGCCCAACGAGGAGAAGAAGGAAACAGAGGTCTGGGTTGCCGAGCTTGAGACTCTCTCGGCTAAGAAGGTTCTCTCGGCCAAGAACATTCGCTCCCTCCAGTGGAACGACGACTCAAGGAGGCTTCTGGTTGTCGGCTTCAAGAGGCACGACGATGACGACTTCGTCTTCGACGACGACGTTCCCTTCTGGTTCGACAGCATGGGCTTCCTCGACGGTGAGAAGACGACCTTCTGGGTCCTCGACACCGAGGCTGAGGAAATCATAGAGGAGTTCGAGAAGCCCCGCTTTAGCTCGGGTCTCTGGCACGGGGATGGAATCCTCATCAACGTCCCGCACCGCGAGGACGGCAAGCCGGCCCTCTTCAAGTTCTACGACATCTACCTCTGGAAGGACGGAAACGAGGAGAAGCTCTTCGAGCGCGTTTCCTTCGAGGCTGTGGATTCTGACGGGAAGGCGATTCTCCTGAAGGGCAAAAAGGAAAAGCGGTTCATCAGCGAGCACGACTGGCTATATCTATGGGACGGCGAGCTTAAGGCAATCTACGAGGGTCCGCTCAACGTCCACTTCGCGAAGCTCACCAAGGGCAAGGTCTACTTCCTCACTCCAGACGCTGGCAGCGTTCACCTCTGGCTCTGGGACGGTAAAGCTGAGAGGGTCGTCGTTGGAAACCACTGGATTTACGGCTTGGATGCCAGCAACGGAAAGGCCCTACTCCTCATAATGACGGCAACGAGGATAGGCGAGCTCTACCTCTACGACGGCGAGCTCAAGCAGGTTACCGACTACAACGGGCCAATCTTTGAGAAACTGAAAACCTTCGAGCCGAGGCACTTCAGGTTCAAGAGCATGGATTTGGAGATAGACGGCTGGTACCTCAAACCGGAGCTCAAGGAGGACGAGAAGGCTCCGGTGATAGTCTTCGTTCACGGCGGGCCGAAGGGAATGTACGGGCACCGCTTCGTCTACGAGATGCAGCTGATGGCGAACAAGGGCTACTATGTGGTCTACGTGAACCCGCGCGGCAGCGACGGCTACAGCGAAGACTTCGCGCTCCGCGTCCTTCAGAGAACCGGCCTGGAGGACTTCGAGGACATAATGGCCGGAATAGAGGAGTTCTTCAAGCTCGAGCCTCAGGCAGACAGGGAGCGCGTCGGAATAACGGGCATAAGCTACGGCGGATTCATGACCAACTGGGCGTTAACCCAGAGCGACCTCTTCAAGGCCGGAATCAGCGAGAACGGCATAAGCTACTGGCTGACAAGTTATGCCTTCTCGGACATCGGCCTCTGGTTCGACGTTGAGGTCATCGGACCAAATCCGCTCGAAAACGAGAATTACCGCAAGCTCAGTCCGCTGTTCTACGCGGAGAACGTGAAGGCCCCGATACTGCTCATACACTCGCTCGAGGACTACCGCTGTCCGCTCGACCAGAGCCTGATGTTCTACAACGTGCTCAAAGACCTCGGCAAGGAGGCCTACATAGCGGTGTTCAAGAAGGGCCCGCACGGCCACAGCATCCGCGGAAGCCCGAAGCACCGCTCAAAGCGCTACAAGCTCTTCATCGAGTTCTTCGAGAGGAAGCTCAGGAAGTATGAAGAAGGCTTCGACGTCGAGAAGGTACTGAAGGGAGAGAAAGAGTGAGCTTTACCTTTTCTTTTCAGGTTTTCTCGCCACGACTCCAAGTGCCTCTTCAACGCGCTTAACGCCGACGAAGCCCGCCCTCCTTAACCTCTCCATGACGCCCCTCTGGAGGTCCTTTCTGCGGTATCTCTTTCCGGGATTTCCAACGTAGTGGAAGAGCCTTCCGCCGGGCTTCAAAACCCTGAAAAGTTCGCGGTAGAACTCCTCCGAGTAGAGCTGGCCGGCTAAGGAAAAGCGCGGTGGGTCGTGGATGATTACATCGAAGCTCTCGTCCCTAAACTTCCTCACGACCTCAAAGGCGTCGCCGTGAATCACCTGGATTTTACCGCCCGTGAAGAGCTCCCTGCTCCAGGGGTTTATCTTCGCCAGCTCGATGACGTTTTTATCCCTCTCGATTGTTATGACGTAGGCTCCCCTCTTCGAGGCCTCTATGGCGGTGTAGCCGAGCCCCATGCAGGTGTCAAGGACCGTTTCTCCCTCCTTTGGCCTGACTGCGTTCACCTTGTTCCTCGTGTCCTGGAGCGGGTTTACCCCCTTCGTCCTGTGCATCCTGATGCCGTTTATCTCAATCGTCGGCGGAATCGTCGGGACGAGCTTGTAGTAGTGCTCTCCAGCTATTGCCGCCTTGTAAACTCCCCCGTTCTTGACGAAGTAAACGCTGTCCTCGTCCCTCGCTATCCGCTCGATGACGTCCTTCGAGACGCGCGTTCCGTCGGGGAAGATGAACTCGTCACCTTCTCGTTTTATCTCCCACGTTCGGTTGGTTTTCCTCAGGTTGAGGTTTACTCCTGTTGCCTTTGAGAGCAGCAACCTCCTTGCCTCTCTGAAGGTTATGAAGTACATTCCCACCAGCTCCGAATTCGTAGGGGCATCTTTTTATATAACTTTACTCAAGAGCAGTATAAGGTGGCGGAGGTAGAGACGATGGGCGGCACCGAGCGAGTGCGCACCGGCATTCCGGGCTTCGACGAGC
>NZ_JAMONU010000023.1 GCF_027066465.1 Thermococcus sp. | reverse complement strand
GGAATCTACTACCTCCTCAAGGAGATGGACCCAACCGTTGACCCGTTCAGCCCGGAGAACAAGATAATATACGCCACGGGCCCGCTGACGGGAACCACCGCACCGACCGGCGGCAGATACATGGTGATAACCAAGAGCCCGCTGACGGGATACATTGCAATGGCTAATTCGGGCGGCTTCTTTGGAGCCGAACTCAAGTTCGCGGGCTGGGACGCGATAATAGTTGAAGGCGCCTCCGATCACCCGGTTTACCTGTACATAAACGACGAGAGCGTTGAAATTAGGGACGCAAGCCACCTCTGGGGTAAGACATCGAGCGAGACCGAGAAGGCCCTGAGGGAGGAGATAGGGGACAAGAAAATCCGCGTTGCCCTCATAGGGCCTGCCGGTGAGAACCTCGTCCGCTTTGCGGCTGTGATGAACGACGAGCACCGTGCAGCCGGTAGGGGCGGTGTTGGAGCGGTCATGGGGAGCAAGAAGCTCAAGGCGATAGTCGTTCGCGGCCACAAGCGCGTTGAAGTTGCAGACAGGGCGAAGTTCACATCGGTAGTCAAGGAGAAGACCGACAAGCTCAGGAACGACCCGACTGCCGGCGGTGGACTTCCCAAGTACGGAACGGCAGTTCTCGTCAACATAATCAACCAGAACGGTCTCTACCCGACGAGGAACTTCCAGTACAGCCAGTTCGAGTACGCGGAGGAGCAGAGCGGTGAAGCTATGGCCGCCAAGTACCTCGTCAGGAACAAGCCCTGCTACGCCTGTCCAATCGGCTGTGGAAGGGTCAACAGGCTTCCAACGCTCGGAATCACGGAGGGACCGGAGTACGAGAGCATCTGGGCGCTCGGTGCCCATCTCGGCATAAACGACCTCGCGAGCATCATCGAGGCCAACCACCTCATAGACGAGTACGGTATGGACACCATTTCAACCGGCGGAACGCTCGCAACCGCGATGGAGCTTTACGAGAAGGGCCTGCTCAAGCAGGAGGACCTTGGCGAGGAGGCTCCTCCCTTCAGATGGGGCAACACAGAGGTGCTCCACTACTACATCGAGAAGATTGCCAAGAGAGAGGGCTTCGGTGACAAATTGGCGGAAGGCGGCTACCGCCTGGCGAAGATGTACAACGGTCTCGAGTACTTCATGGGCGTCAAGAAGCAGGAGCTTCCGGCCTACGACCCGCGTGGAGCTGAGGGCCACGGTCTCGGTTACGCCACCAACAACCGCGGCGGCTGTCACATAAAGCAGTACATGATTAGTCCCGAGATTCTCGGATACCCATACAAGATGGACCCGCACGACATAAGCGACGAGAAGGTCAAGATGGTCATCCTCTTCCAGGACCTCACGGCTCTCATCGACGCAGCCGGACTCTGTGTCTTCACCACCTTCGGTCTCGGTGCGGACGACTACCGCGACCTGCTCAACGCCGCTTTGGGCTGGGACCTCTCCACCGAGGAGTACCTCAAGATAGGCGAGCGCATCTGGAACGCCGAGAGGCTCTTCAACCTCAAGGCCGGACTCGACCCGCTCAAGGAGGACACCCTGCCGAAGAGACTGCTTGAAGAGCCCGTCAAGAACGGACCGAACAAGGGACACGTTGTCAGGCTTCACCTGATGCTTCCCAAGTATTACAAGTTCCGCGGCTGGACCGAGGACGGCAGGATTCCTGAGGAGAAGCTCAAAGAGCTTGGTCTCGACGAGTTGTGAGCCTTTTACTACCTTCTTTTTTAGTTCATGTTAACCGCGTTCTTAGAGTTAGGTCGAAACAGTTCCCCTTAACTTTTCGGAAAATTTTCGATGGATTTCTAGCAACTCTCGTCCCATCACCTTGGTTCTAGATTGGAAATTATCTCAAGACTTTGGAAGCATATGCAAGATTTTGCTTAAAAATCGAAATATTTATATAGCCTCATTGTTCAAAGATGTTCTTTGATGAGGGTTATGATACCCGATGGAATAAAAGACGTCGAAGGTGCACTGCCATGAGGGAAATGAAAGCACTCCTGTTGGCAATCCTCGTCGTTGGTATGACATTTGGTTTCGCAGCGGCGGCTTCAACCGGTAATAGCACGCACCTCGCCACGCATACCCAGAAGGACTACGGACTGCTCACTCCAAAGCTCTTTGAGAAGGTCCAGGGAATGAATCCAAACAAGGAAATCAGCACAATCATAATGTTCAACAGTCAGGCACAGAAGAACGCCGCCATACCGCTCCTTAAGTTCCTCGGTGCGAAAATAAAATACAGCTACCACGCAATTCCGGCCGTAGCCGTCACGATGCCGGTCAAGTACCTCCTCGTCCTCGCGGGCCTCTCCGACACCGGCCTCATCGGAGGCATAAACATTCAGGGTATCCAGTTCATACAGGACGACTACAAGGTTCAGGCTCAGGTTACCCTTGAGGGTCTCGACGAATCAACTGCACAGATTTCTGCCCCTGAGGTTTGGAACGTCGGCTACAACGGAAGTCATGTTGTCGTCGCGGTCATCGACACGGGTATCGACGCCTCCCACCCGGACCTCCAGGGTAAGGTCATCGGCTGGAAGGACTTCGTGAACAACAGAACGACACCCTACGACGACAACGGTCACGGAACCCACGTTGCGGGAATCATAGCCAGCACCGGGGCGGCGAGCGACGGCAAGTACAAGGGCGTTGCCCCCGGGGCCAAGCTCGTCGGCGTTAAAGTTCTCAACGCCAACGGCAGCGGTTCCGTTTCAACAATCATAGCGGGTGTTGACTGGGTTATCCAGCACAAGGACGAGTACAACATAAGTGTCATCAACCTCTCGCTCGGCTCAAGCCAGAGCTCCGACGGAACCGACGCCCTCAGCCAGGAGGTTGACAAGGCCTGGGAGGACGGGATAGTAGTCTGTGTCGCCGCTGGAAACAGCGGGCCGGACACCTACACCATAGGTTCTCCCGCTGCAGCTCCGGACGTCATCACCGTCGGCGCCGTTACGGCCAACGACACAATAACCTGGTTCTCAAGCAGGGGACCGACGGCGGACGGCAGGCTCAAGCCCGAGGTCGTCGCTCCGGGCAACTGGATTATCTCCGACAGGGCCGCCGGAACCGAGCTGACCAACGAGCTCGTTGGCCAGTACTACGTTGCCGCACCCGGAACTTCAATGGCCACCCCGCACGTCAGCGGTGCCGTGGCTCTCCTCAAGCAGGCCCACCCCGACTGGACCCCGGACAAGATTAAGTACGTCCTTGAGATAACAGCGGATGTCGTCAACGCGAGCGCCATAGCCGGAATCGCCTACGGTGCCGGTAGGATAAACGTCTACGAGGCCCTCAACTACGACCAGGACTCCAAGGTTGACTTCACGGGCTACCTCGCGGACAAGCAGAACGTCACCAAGGAGGTCACCGTCAGCAGCGGAACAACCAGGATAGCGGCGCTCCTCACCTGGGACAACCCGCAGGCCGACCTCGACCTCTACATGTATGACCCGAACGGCCAGCTCGTTGACTACTCGGACACCAGCTACTACGGCTTCGAGAAGGTTGCCTACAGGAACCCCACCCCGGGAACCTGGTACTTCCTCATCGTGAGCTACTCAGGAAGCGCCAACTACAAGCTCGAGGTCCTTGACGAGGGAGGAACCGTCACAGCTGGCGCAAACACCACGACCCCGAGCCAGCCGAGCACTCCAAGCAACGAGACCAACACTACGACCCCAACCAACACCACGACTCCGACGAACAACACCAACACCACCCCGACCCAGCCAAGCCAGCCCAGCCAGACCGTCGTCGTTAAGAACTTCACCGGCAGCGTCACCTACGGAAGCTACGTCGTTGACACCGTTACCGTCAACAGCGGCGCCACCAAGATTGAGGGCTACCTCTACGGAAGCAGCTACGACGACCTCGACCTCTACCTCTACGACCCGAACCAGAACCTCGTCACGAGTTCAACCAACTACGGTTCGGATGAATACGTGAGCTACAACAACCCACAGCCCGGAACGTGGTACTTCGTGGTCTACGCGTACAGCACCTACTACTGGTCCGCCAACTACTTCCTGCAGGTAAAGATATACTACGGCTGAAGTCTTTTAACCCCCTTTTCTTTTCTCCTCTGGAGGTGTTGGAATGAGAAAGACAGCGGCGCTTCTGCTAGTCGCGCTCCTGATTCTTCCCCTCAGCTCCGGGTTCGTCAGGGCTGGATACGTTCCCTACGTGTACACCCCAACGATTCCAGCGACGGCTTTGGCGGCGATAGCCCTGTACAAAGCTCACGACTACACCTACGTTCTCGAAGCCGATACGTGGCTCATGAGGCTTAAAACTCCGGATGGGGCGTGGGCGTATCAGTACGGTATGGCCCCACAGGCGAAGTACACGGCCCTGGCGCTGATGGCTCTCATGAGGGGTGAATCAATAGCCAGAGGTCTCTTCAACAGAACGATTCACGCGGGCGTTTACTGGCTCCTGTACAAGCAGAGGGAAGACGGCTCCTTCGGCGACTACACAGACACGGCGCTTGCCGTTGTGGCCCTGAAAGAATACGAGGACTTCAAATACTCCTGGATTCCCGTTAAGAAGGCGATAGAGAATGGGATATACTACCTCCAAACCCATCAGCCGAAGACCACGATGGGTATGATATTCGGCTACATGGCGCTGGGGGACCTGAAGGGACTTGAGAGCGTTGATGCAACCGGGGTTAATGCCCTCTACAAAGCGTTTGCGATAGCCTACCTCACAGGTAAGAACGTTCAAATAAGCTCGAACCTCGATGACCCCGCATCGCTGGCGCTTCTCCTCTACGCAACGGGAGATAAAAAATATGAGGAGGAACTGGTTAAATCCGTCCACTTCGGCTTCTGGGGAAACTTGAAGTACCAGCCCCCCGACCTCCTCGAAGCCGCCCAGCTCCCGGGCTTCTCCGACTTAAAGCCGATTGCCTGTCCATACATGCTCAAGGTAAAGCCCAAGTTTGAATGGGAGGCTGTTGTCCTGGCCAAGTACTACGTCGAGTGCAACCAGACTGTTGACCTCTCGAACCTCAACTTCACGAAGCTGAGGCCGTGGATGGTGGCTGAGATAGCGAGAATCAACCACATTCTTGGGAAACCCTACGGGCGGGAGGTCAGCTACCTCCTGAAAAACGAGAGCAACAACCACTGGGGGAACTTCTTCAACACAGCCTACGTGGTGTGGGTCCTCTCGAGCCTCAACGTGAGCCTTAATTACACCTCCATAATGAACTGGCTCGCCTCAAACCTTACGACGAAGTATCCAAACTACTACTACGCTTACGCCCTGATGGACTTCCACCGCTTTAACTATACGAAAGCGTTCAACGAGACTTTTGAGATTATCAAAAAGCGTCAGAACCCGGACGGTGCATGGGGCTACACCGCGGGTTCCCCCGATAACATTAAAAGCACGGCGGAAATCCTCAAGGCACTCCTGAACTCGGGACTCGAAAACACGACAACTTACAACAGGGGATACACATTCCTCAGGAAGTTCCTCTACGCTAACATTCCGGAGCCAAAAACCGGCGGTGGCACCGTCGAACTGACAAAGGCAAGGTTCTTCGTAATTAAAGACGGAAGGCTCGTAGAGAACACCACGAACTCGGCCAACGTTGGGAACGCAGACGGCTACGTAATGGTCTACCCCTATGACCATCCCCTCGTGGTAAAGGCCGTCCCCGTGGGCGGTTTCGTGGCTGTGGTGCCCTGGAAGAGACCGCTGACTGAAACCGGAAGGAGTGGGGGAATAAGCGACTTCTACCTCGGCTACATAGCGGTCACGCTGATAGTGGTCTCGGTCATCGGGCTTGCGGTGGTCTCAAGGAGGGAAAGGAAGGGCAAGAAATCCCGGAAGTCACGAAAGAAATGATTCGCGCATCTTCTCAATTCTTTTCTCTACGAACTCCGCCAAAAATCCCTCCGAGAAGGGTGTTTTTCTGCCGTCAAGGTAGGCGCGGTATATCATACTTCAAGAACCGCGAAGAAATCCACGTCGCTCGTTCCTGGAATGAAATCTCCCCTGATGAGGGAACCGTAGAGAATAAGTGGGTGAAGGCCGGGAACCCGGCCGAGCTTTTTCCTGAGACAGTCCAAGAGCTTTCCGAGTTTCATGTGGTCGAGGCTTCCTCGTCGTTGTAGAGCTCGTCGCCGACCTCTATCTTCTCCTCGAAGCCCTTCGAGCCTTCAAGCGTCTGAATCCTGAACATGTAGCTCTTGTACCAGTTGTAGGACGGCTTTACCTTGACCGGCAGGAGCTTCCAGGCGCGCGTTTCCTCTTCATAACCCCAGTTGACGTACTCGTTGAAGTTCCTGATGATGTCCGTTATGACCACGTTGAACTCGTTTAGGAGAAGCCTCTGGATTTCGCGCCACTTGTCGAGGGAGCTTTCCCTCCTTGTTATGCCGAAGTAGCCGGCGCAACCCGGACCCTTCAGCGTTGCAATTCCCCTGCCGATGAAAGAGCGTATCGCATAGACGGTCTCGGGCGGGTCGGTGATGAAGGTGTCGAACTTGTGGAGCGCGTAGTCCGGGAGCGGCTCCCTCAAATCGAAGGTGAATATCTCGATGTCGGAGTAGCCAATCTCGTCGGCGGTCTCCTCGATGAACTTCATGAGCCTCTCGTCGATGTCGAGAACCGCTATTCTCTTGGGCAGACCGCTGAGCATCAGGGCGATGCTGGTTAAATCATCGTCGCCGAGAACGAACACCTCCTTGTTCTCAAGGTCGCCCCTGCTGTGCATGAGAGCTACCCTCGCAACGGTCGTTTCGGACGTAACGTAGGCCTGGTCGAAGTCGTGCTTCGGCCGGGGCCTGTCCCTGACTATCTCCTTGAACTGCTCGAGCAGGTCGCTGAAGGCCGAAAGCTCCACAGTCTTGCCCTCGCAGTGGGTGCACGTGTAGTCCCTTCTCGGTCCGATTCCATACTTCTCGACAAGCCGTCTGCCGCTCTCCGTGAGAACGACGTTCGGGCCGTCAAAGGTTATGTATCCCCCTTCGTGGAGCGCCTCCATAACGGCAACGACGAGAGGAAGAGGCTCCTCGCTGAGGTCGACGATGCGCCACACGTCACTGCTGGCCTGAATCGCCGAAAGAACGTTCTCAACGGTTCTCTCGTAAACCGGAATGCTCGTCTTAGCCTTAACCCTCTCAACTATTTCCCTCATTTCTAATCCCTCCAGAAGGATTTTTGTCCGTAAATGGGGTTTGGAAGGGTCTCTTTTAAGGTTTTCCCGAGAACTTTTAAACCGCAGCTGAGAAAACCAGAACATGCTCACCCCCACCCAAGACCCGGCCAAACGCTATCGCCTCCGCTACAACCTTGAAGCCCTCGAGCGCGTGAGGGAAGCGATAGGCGAGAGCGCGTATTCCCGGCTTAGAGGTCTCATCCTCCTCCGTTTAGAAGGGAGCAGCTTTAAGGGAACCCAGACGGGTGTTAAAGTAGCGGTGGCATTCTCAGCCGGCTCCGACAGCACCGCAACGCTGAAAATCCTCCGGTGGGCCGGGTTTGAGGCCGTCCCGATAACGGCGAAGCTCCCCCAGATGGACGGTGAAACCCTTCAAAAGGTTCGCTCCGAAGGGGCTGTGCTCGTTGATGTGCCGGGTTACGAGGAGGCGATGATGGAACTCATTGAAAAGGGCGCGCCGATATGCGGCCGCTGTCACTCAATGGTCATGGAAGCCGTTGAGAGGAAGGCGAGGGAGCTTGGCGTGAGAATCCTCGCGACGGGGGACATGCTTAGCTCCGGCCTGATTTCGATTTACGAGAAGAACGACCTGGTTGTCCTCAATCTTCCTGCCTTTCTCGCGCTCGACAAGGGAGAGATTATCGAAATAATCGGCGGAAAATATGAGCTGAGCTTTGGCTGTCCTCTTCTCTGGGAGCTTTTCAGAAGGAGTCCCTCAACAAAGAGACTGGCCCTCCAGAGAATCCTGAGGGAGACCCGCGCCGGGGCCTTAAGTCCCGCAATGGCGGTCGAGCTGATGAGGGACGTTCTCAACCGGTAGTTCTCAGATTTGGCCCAAAAGGTTTAAATGTGTAGTTTTTAAGTTGAGCCGGTGATGAGCATGGTCACAAAAGAAGAGGTTGAGAAGGTCGTGAAGTCAATCGTTGACGAAAAGTTCGTCCGTTCAATAGAGGTTGATGAGAAGGGCAACGTCACGGTTACCCTTGCAAAGGACACACCTGATATAGACAACGTCCTCATAAAGCTCCACTCCGAACTCGGGAAGCTTGAGGGCGTCGGTTTAATCACCATAAACCGCGAGAGGGAAGTCAAGGAAACCGGAAACGTCAAGATAACCGAGGAGATGGTTCTTGAAAAGCTCAAAGAGGTCATAGACCCCGAGATTGGAATCGACGTTGTGAACCTGGGCCTAATCTATGAAGTCAAGGTGAGGCCCGACAACACGGTCTACGTCAAGATGACGATGACAACCCCAGGGTGCCCGCTGACGATGTGGATTCTCCGCGCGGTGGAGGACAAAATCCTCGAGATTCCGGGCGTTAGGGATGCGGAGATTGAGCTTACCTTCGACCCGCCCTGGACACCGGACAGAATCAGCCCGGAGTACAAGAAAAAGCTTGGTCTTTACTGACCAACCCTGCCTCTCAATGTTCATCGGCGACGGCTTTTGCTCCTCTTTCCCCTACCGGTCATTGAGGAGTCTTTTTTGAGAACGAAAAGTTTATATTCGTCCCCGTTCATCTAAAAGCGGTGATGCGCCATGGCGTGGAAGGTTACCGTCGACCAGGACACCTGCATTGGTGACGCCATCTGTGCCAGCCTCTGCCCGGACGTCTTCGAGATGAACGACGAGGGCAAGGCTCAGCCGGTTGTCGAGGTTATCGAGGACGAGAACCTCTACAACTGCGCCAAGGAAGCTATGGAGGCCTGCCCTGTTAGTGCTATCAGCATTGAGGAGGTCTGAGGACCTCCCTTTTCCTCTTATCGTGCACTTCTTAGGGTTCTAAAAACTCAATCGAGACCAAGCTTGAACTTCTCGGCCTGTTCGAGGACGTACTCCCTTATCTCCCTCGCCTTCGGGAGCTCGGCCACTATCTCACCGTTCTCGATGAGCGGCTGCAGGAGCGGCTCCACTTTAGCCCCGCAGACGGGACAGCGTTCGAGCTTTTTATCGGCCGGAACGCGGTGGTAGTGGCCGTTCTCACAGCGGTAGACCTGCTTGCGTCCGCTCAGCTTCCCGCGCTTCGTTATCGGCTTTCTCTCAACCTCAACGATGTCGAGCGAGAAATCAACGGGTTTTGCGCTCGCTATTGCAGAACCGACGCCGAAGGCATCTGCAACATCAACGATTTCCCTTATGCTCTCCTCGTCCAGCCCACCGCTCACGAAAATCTTCACCCAGTCGTAGCCCCTTAAGTTGAGCTCCCAGCGAACCTCCTCGATAATCTTCCTGAAGTCCCCCCTCCTGGAACTCGGTGTATCGAGCCTTACCGCTGTGAGTCTTTTGCCCAGAGCCTCGGCCGCCATCAGCGCCTCGAACTTCTCGTCGCAGAGCGTATCAACAAGGGCCGTTCTTGGAACTTCTGGCTCAACCACTTCATCGAAGTACTTCCAGGCCTTCACCTGGTCGCCGACCGTCAGGATTAGCGCGTGGGGCATGGTTCCGACGGGCTTCTCCCCTATCATCTCCGCCCCAAGAACACCGCTCACGCCGTCGCAGCCGCCTATGAAGGCCGACCTGTCAATCATCGGCGCTATGGCAGGATGCATGTGCCTTATCCCGAAGGAGTAGATCGGCTTGAAGTTCGCGGCAATCTTTATCCTCAGCGCTGCCGTCGCTACTCCGCTCGCCTGGCTGAGCATTCCAAGCAGAGCCGTCTCGTAGATCCCGAACTCCTCGTAGTAGCCTTCAATCTGGAGAACCGGCTCGTAGGGGTGGAATATCGTGCCCTCTCTCATCGCGTAGACGTTCACGGGCAGGCCTTCAAGGAGCTTCGCGACCTCCTCGATTCCAGCTAAGACCCCCCACTTCCATCCCCTTGGAAGGGAAGTCGTCGTGACGTCCGCAAAAACCTTCCTGTGGATTCCCTTCTCGGTCAGTATCTTCCTCGTCCTGATGAAGTAGACGTCCGTCGTCTTTCCGGCCTTTATCTCATCCTCGTGAGCGATGTAAAAGCTCCTCATCCCTATCACCTGAATTAAACTTCTCAATGGCCGATTTAAGGGTTTCCTCGGAAATTCCTAGTATACCTGGATTTTATCAGAAAGAGGGGAAACACTGAAAGGGACACGGAGGTGGGCAGAGCTTCTCCGGGCGAAGCTCAGCAAAGTGTATAAAGGTTTAACGATAAGTTCCAATAGTGTTGAGAATGTCGGCCAGAGTGTTAACCCCTCTGCTGATGATTGCACTCGTTCTCGCAGCAGGTTGCGTATCCGACCATGAAAAGCCTTCAGCTTTCTCGATAACCCCCGTTGCCTGCCCGAACCGTGGAAACGTTACGGCCCTGAACAACGCCGACGGTATCACAGCAAACAGTTCAGCGTACGAACTCGCCGTTGAGCTCATGAAGGAAGAGCTGGGGAGGGCAAAAGAAATCTACCGGACGATTGAAGAGAAAAAAGGTTCAGAACTGGAGAGGTTCTCGAACTTCACAAGGCTTTTTCTTTCAGATTCAAGGGTGATAAACGAAACCGCGATGCAGGTGGGAAACGAAACCTATGGATACGTTCTCCTTTTTCTCCACGACGAACGCTGCGGGATAAATTTTAGACCAGAATCCATCAACGTCAGCGGGTTGCGCATCCAACGTCTTTCACCCAACTTCACTAATGGGACCAGAACTTACACCGGAATTCCATACCCAACCTACGCCGTGAGAGTCAGGACACCGAACAATGAACTCTGCAAAGTTTATTTCTCCGGCCTCACAACCCTCAGCGCACCCTACGCCACCGTAAGAGACTTCACCCTAATCGCTTCTGGTGGCTGGTTGCAGTACGGAAAGGGTGGATGTGACAATTTCGGCGAAGTGTCTTTCAGGCTCTACAGCGGTAGCGAGGACGTCACGGTGTATCTTCTATTGTTCAGGGAAACCTAAATGTGGAACGGCACTTCCGCCCTTTCACCCCCCTCTATTCTGTGGAGCTCCCTCCGGTAGGCTTCGAGAGGTTTGTCCTCGACCTTCAGAAATCCGGCGAAGGTTTCCGGCCTCTTCTCAAGCTCGTCGAAGAAGCGCGGGTAGTTCTTGTCCCTGACGATGTGGTGGTCGAGGATTATTCGGGCGTTCGTCTCGCGGATTATCTCGTTGAGGTTTTTAATTCCCGTTTCCCAGCTCCCCTCGGCGCGCTTTCCAAGGTAAGTCGGCGGGCCGCCCGTTATGAGGACGTCGGGGTTTTTCTCGATTATCCACTCTACCGCTTTCCTGTTAAGGAGCTGTATGTCGCTGGCGTGGATTAGCCGGGTTCCGTCGTCGATGAGAACCATAACCACGAAGCCAAGCCTTGAACCCTCGCTGCCGTGAGGAACCGCCGGCGAGAACTCCAGCGTAACGCCGCCGAGGTCGAAGCTCCTCCCGTCGGCGAACTCAACCTTCTCTGCTATCGGCTCCGCCTTCTTGAGGAAGGCCCAGGCCCGCTTCCTCTGGCTGAAGTTGATGTTCTCGGTGGGGTGCTTTATGAAGAGTTGCTTCCCCTCGTAGATTTCCCTCGCAAAGGCTTCGCTGGAGCTCTCGTAGAGGCCCTCGAAGAATGGCGTGTGGTGGTCGTAGTGGTAGTGGGAAATCGTCACGATATCGGCCTTCCTCGCGTAGCCCTGTATCTTCCTCCTCATCTTTTGAAGGGTTTCGAGTTCGATTTTCGCCGGCGGAAGGCCGTAGCGTTTAGGTCCGAGGGCGACGCCGGGGTCGATTAGGATTTTTATTCCCCCGGCTTCAACGAAAGTTGCCAGGCTCCTAACACCGAGGCTTTCGGAGGCGAGCGGAATGAGTCGCATCATGGCCACCAAGTCTCTTTTGTCAGAATGTTTAAATAAGTTTAATCTGAACAGTAGTCTGATGAACAGCACTGAAAATCCAACTGTTGGTGCTAGGCTTCAGAAACTCGCAGAGGTTTTAGAGCATTTAAGCTGGAACCCGAGTTTTGTGAGAGAAGAGATAACCGAACTGCTCAATGTTCTTGAAACGCTATCCCTGTCCACTGAATTAAATGACCTTTTGGAAGGAATGCATTCGCTCCGATGGAAGAGCCACTGGGATGTTATTGAGGCCTGTAGGCTGTTACGCGTCGTCGGTACTCGAATTAAGGCATCATCACAGATGCTCACTAACATCGAAATTGTTCTTGAAACTATCGAGGTTATTGAACATAAAGCCACGACCGTGCTATGTTCGGACATAGAACATACCCGCAGATTACAAAACAGTCTCCCACTAAGGAAGCACAAACATCAAAAGCACGGAACAACAGGAATTCACGATAGAGCAACACCATCCCCATTTAGTCCCAACATGATTCATTGGGATGGTTCGGTGGATGATGCCGAGAAACTTATAGAAGTACATGTCTCAAAGTATGGGTGGATGTTCTAGGAAAAGCGAAACCTTTTAATTGTACCCATTGAACCCTTAACTGTGTAGCCACTGTTCACCCACCAATGAGGAGTGTCATCCTAAATCCTCTTTTGTATGCGTTTTGTACATAAGCACAAAACCAATCGTATGCTCTAACGTTCTTATATAGCCTTAAAGTATGCGCTAATTATGCTCTTATAGTATATAAATATTCCGATATAATCAATGTCATAGGTTAATGTATGCAATTCAGCAATGTTTATAAACTTTGAATATTCATAGAACAATTTAGAACATTATCAAGGGCGGCATGAACTATGAGGAGGAAACGATTTGGAGGCCCTCAAAAACTGCCCGTCCGTTACTCCTCCGATGATTACATACTCCTCGACCTTAGAGACATAGATGAATATAAAGAAGAACTCATAAGCTTGAGAAACTTAAAACAGCTGAGTCCAGGCACCTTTCAGAATAAATCGTTTGCAATAAACACGTTCATTGAGTACCTGCTGAGAATAAAAGGGCCCATAGCTGATGATAACCCCATAATAAAACTGACCGCAATGGATGTGTATCAGGTGTTTTCAGAATACCTCAAAGACCCTCGAAGGAGCAAATCTACCCACACATTTAGGGTTGTGGTTAAGTACACTGAAGAAGCGTTGAAGCACATCCTCTGGGAGAAATACGGAATCAGTTTAACCCGAGCCTTAGGAGACGAAGTCTTTAATCCAAACCTCTACTTGAGATTGGTATCAGTAATAGCTATGAGATCAAAGGCAATACAACTACAGACCCACAGAAAAAGGGAGAAGGAAAAGGTTGTTTCTCCGGATCAAATAAAGCTTGCACTGAAATGGCTTTCGGTTCTCATCTCAGAACGCCCCACAATCACAGTAGAAAAGGTTCGGCTTGCTACTCTAATAGCCCTTATGACCGGAGCTAGGGGCTCAGAAATTAACGATCTCCAATTCATTACTTCTGACGACACAGGTAGAAGAATCAAGCAAATAGACCTCACAGAAGGGATAATATACTTTAGGAGAGCAAAGCTACGGCGAGATGGGGGAGGAGTTACTCCAATATTCATACATCCTATATTGGTGAACGAACTCAAGGTTTTTAAAAAGAAATATGTTCTAGACCCCACACAGCCAATTTTCGGTTTCTATTCAATAGACAAAATATTTACACACTACTACACCCCTAAAGAGACGTTTAGAAGCCGTAAAAAGCTGGAAGAAATCTACCACAAGTATCCTTGGCTTAAGCACTGCAGTCCGGATAAGCCGATAATCACAATTAAACTATTCAGAAAGTTCTTTGACAGCCATCTTCAGAACATGATATACAGCCTAGTAGACGATGGCAGAGTCGATTTCATGAATTTTCTAAGCGGAATTCGGCTCGTTGATGAGCTAAGGAGGTACAAGAACTATCTTTTAGGGAGAGCAGAAGGCGTTGACTTCATGCACTACATCTCGCTTACAGAGGATAAAAGATTCCGCAGAAGGTATAAAAGACTTACAAGACTGTTCGTTGACTCAATAATAGACGAAGCCATGCCAGAACTTCTTCTAGTTCTAAGCGAGGAAACCTCCCAGAAGTTCTTCTCCAAGTATCCGTATTCCGAATCCAGAGCAACCTCCATAGGAATAGGGGAGATAACGTGAACTGTCTTGGGGGTGTTTATTAAAATGGGAAGATATGCTGTCAGAAAGCACGGGAAGATGAAAAGTAAAAATGCCAGAGTTGAAATTTCAAAGCTGACTCTCGATGATGTCTATATAGATCTACTCAAACTTCAAAATAAGCTAAAAGAAAACACAGAAGACTATCTAAGAATAAGGGTAAAAATATTCGTCCTAAGCCACCTGGCCCAGAATGACTGGGTGTGGTTTACAGTTAGAGAACTCATAGATGAGCTCCTAAAAGCCTCAATTCTCTCTCCAGAGGCATTAGGCGACGGAAAATGGGAAGCTTTTATCAGGATGTTTTTGTACCGCCTATACAAGAAGGGATTCCTTGAGCGAAAAGTCACCATCGTTGAGACACTCGCCTATAAATACAGAGTGAAGGCAGAAAAGATGAAAAATCAGATGGTATTCTTTTATGAATCTTATTCAGAGCTGATCCGGGAGGAGGGGGAGGTTTGGTGACATTGATTTATGATAAGAAGAGAAAGAAAATTTGCCATGACCCAAAGGATGAAGATGAAGAGTTTATTTTAGGAATGCTGAGGAACATTGAGCCGATTTTAGCCGAAGACTGGAACAGACCAGAAGATGAGTGGTGGGATACTGTAGAAGGAAAAAGATACAAACAGAATCTTCAATGATAGTACGTTAGCTGGATTTTCACTCTGAATAAAGCCAATAATCTAAATTAATTTAGCAAGTCTGGGTAACTCACCGTGTGTTTGATTTGGAGATTGTGAGTTTAGGTATGAAAATGCATGTTCTAGAAGGTCTTCTGAGAACTTGGAATGCCCAACTGTTATCTGTCGGAATTCTGAGGAGCTGATTCGAAACAGGATGAAACTGGGTAGAACAGGATAGAATTTGATAAAACGCTATAGAACTCATGAGAACACAGAAAAGGGCTTTCCATATCTATATCCCTAACTCTCCCTTTCTCGAACCCTTCAATGCTCTGTTATGAGCATTCTTTATGATAATTTTAATAATTCAGCCTATCGCTGTCAGGGCATGCACTTATCTATTAGCTCATAACTAGCATAGCCTTCTATAGCTTGGCAACTTTTGTTAGAGTTTCACATTAATTCAGAGCTCTTAGCCTAAACTTTGAACTCACTTCCATTTTCTACAGTTTTTGTTTCAGTCTCAACAACAATTAGAAGTTCCACTGCAGTTGCAATTAAAAGATTAGCTAGGCATGGGTCCATTAAAAAGAGAGTTCAATTCGGTCCAAACTTTTAGAGGTTAGGTATGGAGGAATTTTACTCCTCGAAACTGCCCAGATTACTTAGAACCTCCTTTACTAATTCTAGAACATCGTTCCATACGGTACTAAATTCTGGAAGTTCCCTCAACTGATGACCCAGACTGCTCTCCCAGGCCCTTTCATAGTAGGGCTTTCTACCTTGAAGGGCATTTATATCAGGTTCAACCCCCTTAGCCTCAAACTTGGGACGGAGTATCTGTGTCACACTTCCCAGGTCAGCAATGCTTTTTAGAAACCATATATCATACAAATCCCTCGGCCTTGTCCTCTGGAACAGAGACCTGATTTTCTCAGCCAGTATTTCCTCCAAGCTGTAGGTCCTAACGCTTACCACAGAAAACCTTGGGCTGTCTGAATACCCATGCAGAATCGGCCTTTCTTGGAGAGGTAGCAGTATCTTCTCGTACTTTTCGAGGGTTATGTCCATCTTAATCTTCGGAGGATTTCCGGTTCTGCTGAGCAGTCTAAACGGAATCCGAACTTCAAACCCAAGAAGCTCTCCCGGAAAAAGCTTCACTCCGTATCTTGGCCTCAGTTCAAAATCAAGGAACTGAACGAGCCCCTCATTGGCCGCTTCAACGGCTTCGGCTATTTTAGCTTGGACATCCCCTATATCCGGCTCCTCTAAAAGCAGGGTGTAGTCAAGGTCCTCGGAAAACCGGTAGTCTGAAAAATAAGCTTTTTTCAGGCAGGTACCTCCTTTGAATGCCAGTACTCTCCAAAACTTTGACTTCCAGAGCCCATAGAGCATCCAGCTTATAGCATAGTCCTTCTCAACAGTAGAAACCGGAACCCCAAGCTCAGAACTCAGGGCCTTTATCTCCTCCTCAATCATTCTACCTCCTCCCAATAATCCTCCGGAACATTAATCCTCAGGCCCCACCGATAGCTGAAGCGGCCTCCAGAGGGCATTGAGGGGTCGAGGAGTGCGAAGCTCTTCTTGTCATTTTCAGAAAGCTGGATTTCATTCTCAATCCCAAGCCCCAGCTTCTCACTTAAAAATCCCAAACGCTTCAGAATGGCCTTGCTCTTCATCCGTTCAGCATATTCCAGCAACTTTTCATAATCCAGCCTCGCGTTCTTGAGGGCCTTAACGACCTCGATTACTCCCCCGCAGTACTTAGGCTTGTCTAGACAGTCCACTATCGTCTTTTCTGGATCTGTTATCCGAACCTCCCTGCGTCCAAGGCGTATGGTTCTAATTCCAAAAAACTTCTCAGGTCGGACTACAACTACCCTGAACCTCTTGCCATCAAGTATCAAGAGCTCCTTGTAACCCCTCTTTACTGGAGTTTGGATGAAAACCGTTCTTGGAATCTGCTCTGTTAACCCGTAGTAGTTGAGGGCGGACCAGTACGCAACTGCCCCGTTAGGCACCAACAACTGGCCTAAAAGGAACTCGTGAGGCGAAGAGGCCCTTCCAGGTTCTAAGGAGAGGGTGTAGATGCCCTTGGCGATTCTCCGAAGAAATCCCTCTCTGAGGAGAATGTTAAGGTAGTAGTTTAGCTGTCTTGTAGTTATGCCAAGCTTCTCTTGGGCCTCCTTCTTGGTGAAGACATCCCCCAGTTCAGAGAGCCTTCTTAGGACCTCTGTGGTATTCATATTTTCTCACCATAATCACAATATAACTGGATGAAAATGAGAATTTTTGAATATAAAGGTTTTGGAGATGAGTATTCTATGATCCAGCTAGATGATTTGGAAAGGAAGTATAGATCCTCCAATATCACTCAAGCTCGAAGATACGGTCCATCAAAGATATTAAACAAAAAACAAAGCTTAATCACGGTCTATTTGGTCATGGCTTCCATGTGTTTGAGCTTTAGAACGTCCTTGAGTGGGCC
>NZ_JAMONU010000022.1 GCF_027066465.1 Thermococcus sp. | reverse complement strand
CAAAAGGGCAGGATTCCCGGAACGTGCCCCCTCAAAGAGAGCCTCCACCTTCTGGTAGTCCAGATACTGACCGTCGGTTGAGCGAAGTCCGGGAACGCGGACGAGCGTGAGGTTTTCGTTCCAGTTTGATGGCTCACCTGGACTGTTTACGAGGACGTCGAGCATGTTGCCTGCTATGTTCGTCCTCTCATACCAGCCGAGCATCGAAGACAGTCCGGAGCGAAGGTTCTGAGAGGCCGTTGTGACTGCCGAGAGTATGAAGATGACCATGATGAGCGCCACGAGTGCATCCAGACTCAGGAGCTGGCCTCTCCTCATTTTACCACCACCCCCAAGCTAACGAGGTATCCTCTAAAGTACAGCACGCCGTTCCGCAGGGCAAAGCCGTTAACCCTTGAAAGCCTCGCCACTAGATAGTCCCTCACGGCTCCACTCACGAGGGTGGCGTTCAGCCTGGAGGAGTAGGTTATGTAAACCACGGCGTTTATCGATGTTGATGTGGTGTTGACGCTCACTCCAGAGACCGCGCAGTTAAGCGAGGAGTAGTTGTTAAGCTCAATTACCCTGTCGAGGGGAGCGTGGACAGTGTCGTTCACAACAACACCCTCGTTCAGGAAAGTGCATGCGTCTTGGGCGGCGCTTTTGAGCTGGTACGTGATTGAAACACCCGTGTCGGAGGGGTAGTATATCTTGGCAACGAGCAGGACTCCCCCGACTATTACCATGAACAGGAACATCAGCTCAAGTGACGTCTGACCTCTAAGTTTCAACGACAACTCCCACCCCTCCGGTATTCAACCTGACCGCGGTGATTTGAAACGTCTCGTTTCCCGGCAGGAGCAACACGCTCGAGGTAACTCCCACGGGAACCTGAAGTCGCTCGACGACCCGGTATTCCTTCCCACCAAGCTCGGCCCTCACGAGGAGGGTCTGATTTTTGTAGAGGGTTATGTTGACCCATTCCCCCGTCTTCAGCTGAAAGGGCAGCTCCTTGATAACGGTAAAGCCGGGGCCGGATGCGTAAACCTTGGCGACTGAATCCCTTACGTCAACGGCGAGGACCTTAAGCTGGGCGGCCTTTCCCATCGTCGTTGTTTCCCCGGCCTGATTCATGCCCCAGCCAACTAATCCTATTACCGTCAGGGACACGAGCATTACCGCGAAGAGCAGGTCGAGGCTAATCTGTCCCCTCATTTCAGCCACCTGGGTTTATGTTTATGTAGAGCGTCCCAGTTGTCGAGTTGAAGACCAGACTTGGAGCCTGGTCTGGATTCCACTGAACCACAACCTTCATCGTGGGAGGTATGTCCGAGATGTGCGGCGTGCTGGAGACCTCGGCAGGGTAGAAGACGAGGCTCATGGACGTTCCGTTGTACGGGTAGAAAGTTCTGACCTCAACAGCGGTCTTGTTGGTTCCCGCAACCACGGGGGTTGAGTTGACCTGGTTAACGCCGACGAGGACAACCCCCCCGGTGGAGCCAGCCGGTAGGAGAGGACTGCCGCCGCCCAGGAGGGTTATGTTGACGACGGGGAGGGAATATCCGAAGGCCTTTTTGAGGTAGTACTCGTTCCTCAGCAGGTCAAAGTGCGCGTAGACCGTTACCTTTGAACCCGGTCCCTGGGAGTAGACTTGGTCGATTGCCCCAGCTATAACGTTGGCGACACCCTTCTCCTCGAGGAGCACTTGAAGCTGCAGGGTCTGTGCGGAGGAAGAGCCGCTCTTGAAGGAGGCGTTGTTGATGGAGTAAACTAACATCAGGAGCATGATTCCGAAGACGAGCATGAATTCGAGCGAGATTTGACCGCGTTTTTTACGGGCTGGCATACCCTCTAACCCCCTAATAATGCTAAATAAAACAAGACCTATTTAACGGTTACTCCTCAGATTTTCCGAGAACAACCGCAAAAATGCCGGAAGGCGTTCTTCTCGTCTCAACGTCAAAGTAGTCCCCGCTGAACAGTTTAAAGCGGTATTTCTCCGGGTTGAGAGCGTGTTTGTGAACTATCTCCCTAAGCTCATCAATGAAGAACTGGGTCAGCTCGTAGTATATGAGGTCCAGTCTGCTCTTGGTTCTCTCGCGAACGTAAACGAGGAGCGGAAGGAGCGCCAGGCCTATGAGAACGAGTGGAAGAGCCGTCACAATGGAGAGCACGGCGGTTACTGCAACGGCGGCAACTATCGACCAAACCGCAACCTGACCGAGTATCTTTACCCTCTTGCTCTCCTTGACCTTCTCCTCCCAGATGTCCAGAAGTGCCGGATTGTAGAAATCAAAGGCCGTGTGGCGCTTTCCCTTAGCTATCCTTTCGCGAATCAGCAGGTCCCAGTCGTCCTTGTAGTAGATTACCTCTCCCCTGAGCTTCGCCCTCTCGGCGTCGAGGGAGGATATAATTCGTATAATGTCCTCGGCGCTCTCATGGGCTATGTGGGAGTAAACGGCCCTCTCGTCCAGCTCGAGAGCGACCTCAACCGAATCCCTGACCTCGGTCAAGGTTCCTCACCGCCCGGGAGAGGGTAAATATCGTCGAAATCCGGCAGGCCGTTCAGAAGTTCACGCTTTTTGGTTTCAGCTTCTTCCTTGGCGGCCATAAACGATTTCGCGTATTCTTTAGCCGTTCTGACTATTTCCTCTATGCTCCTGCTCTCGTATATCCCGCTGAGGAGCGTGACGACCTCAACGTCCCTCTCACGGGGGTCTGGGTAGAAGCCGCGGAAAATCTGCTTGCCCCGGATTTTGTTCGTGAGGTAATCGAGGGCCTCGAAGATGTCGCTGGCCTTCAGAACCTCGGGCGGCCCGTGTATCGCGACGAGGCCGTAGAGGGCGGACTCTATATTCGCCTCAAGGTATAGCCCCTCGCTCTCAAAGGATTTAACGATTAACCTCGACAGGCTCTTCACCTTGCTCGCGTCGGCCTTGGCGTAGCCAACGGTGGCGAAGCTCCCAAAGGCCTTGAGGACGAACTTGAGGTCGCTCGCGTCAAGCGTCTGCTCGCCGGGGACATCTACGAGGGCCAGAAGCGAGGCTATCCTCTCGACTATCGTGTAGTTAATCCTCTCGTAGGCCTGGGAGATGTCAAGGTCGCCCTCCTTGAGCTTGTTGTTGTCTATTGCGATTATTGAGTCCGCAATCTTCGAGAGTTTGTCTATTGTTATCGCCGCGTTGATTGTTGGCCTTATGCCCTCTTCCCTGAGCGGGAGCGCGCCGATGGCAACGACGAGCGAGTCCGGGTACTCCTCCTTGAGGGCTTCAGCCAAGACGGGCGTTCCGCCGGCACCTGTTCCACCGCCGAAGCCGAAGGTGAGAAAGAATATGTCAACGTCTTCGTAGCCGACTATTGAGTTTATCTTGCGCATGACCAGCGGCAGGTCGCGCTTCATCGCCTCCCTCCCAAGTATTGGGTTTGCGTTCACCCCCTTGCCGCCGGTTACGCTCTCCCCTATGAGTATCCTCCTGTCGGGGGGTATGTGCTTGAGGTAATCGAGGTCACCGCGGGAGGTGTTTATGGCGAGCGCCTCAAAGTCAACCAGCGCGAAGAGGTCGGCTATCTTCGTCCCGCACTGCCCTATTCCAATGATTAAAGCCCTCAAGGGCTTTCACCCCACGACGTATTGCTTCACGCGGCCGTTCTCGTACGTGAAGAGCATGGCGTTGCCCCGCAGGTACTTAACGAAGCCCGTTGTGAACAGCTCAACAGCCATCCACCTGCTCTTCTCCGAGTAGAGGACGAAGAGCACCATTCCGTTGGCGGTTGCACCCGGAATTACCGCTATGGAGTCCAGACTCGCGTTATACGGGCCGAGGTACACCGATTTCCCTGTCACCTCGAACCTGATGTAGGGGTTGTATCTGGAAACGTCGTACTTTCCGTAGGGTGCTATGACGATGTAATAGCCGGAGCCAATTGAGGTGGAGTTCGAGAGGACGAAGTTCTGGCCGAAGACCTGGTGGAGCGCGTTTATGACCTCGGCCCTTTCAGTGGAGTTCAGGCCGACCGTTATCACCTCGAAGGGCTCGCTGAGGAATGCGTTCTCAATCTCGTAGAGGGTTACGGGCGGTATGAAGTGATACCTGCTCAGGTACATTATCGTGAAGGCTATCTCCACGGGCTTGCCGTTTATCTCGCCCGTATCCTTGGCCCTCAGGACGAAGTGCAGCGTCTCGTTGGTGTAGTTGTAGCCGAACCTCAGGAGCAGGTCGGTGACGCGGACGGTCAGTTCAACCGTTGGCTTTCCAACGACGACGCGGTTGTAGAACTGGTCGAAGTACTCCTTAAAGGGCGCCCAGCCGCCGTCAACCCTCTGCTGGAGCAACCACTGAACGTGGGGCATCAGCTCCTCCTTCGGCGTTATGTTCTCAAGGGCCTCTATAACGGTAAGCGTTGTGAGAACGTCCGGTTTAAGCATGTAGGAGAAGTAAGGAGTCGTCACGTAGATGCCCCAGCCGGTTTTGCTTATGCTGAGCAGCCAGTCCTTAGCTTTCTGGATTAACGGGTCGCTTGGTGGAACGCCGAGGTCCAGGAGGGCCTTTACCGCGAGGGCCGTTTGATAGGGCTGCGGCCCGAGGTCGTTGCCCCAGAGACCGATTCCGTAGTCGAGCTGGGACTCTTTGATGACGTTTATCGCCCACTCCCTCTCGCTCTGGTTGAGCATGCCGTAGTGGAGGAGCGTCTCGAGGGCGTAGTAGAAGCCCGGTGAGAAGCGGTCGTTCAGGAGCATCCATCTGCCATCGCTGTAGAACCTCTCCCTTATCCAGCTGAGGGCCCTGTTGACGGTTTCGTTGGTGTGGTAGCACCTGCAGAGGGCCAGGAGGGAGTAGTAGGTGGCCTTTTCGTTGGAGCTGCCGCTGGCAACGACCGGCCAGCCTCCGTCGGGATTCTGAAGCGAGAGAAGCTCGTCACAGGGAAGCGCGTAGGGGTTGGTCGGCTTTGATATCGGACCAACGTAGTGAGCCGGAATCGAAAGGGCGAGGAGCGCGTAGGCGGTTGTCTCGATTACCTCCGGAGAGGAAAACATTGTTTCGGGGGTGCTGACCCAGTAAGCATACCTAAGGGACGTTTTGGCGTAAGATTCAAGCTCCAAGAGAAGCTTTGCTGTGTTGAAATCGAAGGGGTTCACGAGTTCGAGGGCGTACGTGAGCATTGCCCTCTCTTTCATCGTCAGGTTTCCGGAGTAGAGGAGGTTCTCAATCTCGTCAACTGTGGAGTTCGAGACAGGGTAGCCAACCGCGTGATACGCTATAACGCGGAGAGCAAGGGCTTCATATTCCGGAATCTCGGGTTTGGCGCTTCCTATGTAGTCAACAGGGTTCCAGAGGAAAGAAGCCGTGTAGGAGTATCCGTACTCCCCAAGCGCCCAGACGGAGAGAACGGTCGGGTAGAACGCGGGGGAGGTGTTGGGAACGTAGCCCCAGCCGACTTCGTTTTCCGCCCTGAGAAGGTACTCAACGCCCCTCTCAATCGCGGTGTTTACCCTGCTCAAAATCCTCGGGTCGACGTTCGGCTTGGCCTTGATGAGGGCTATCACCGCATATGCGGTATCCGGGACGTTGCTTGTGTCCTGAAGGTAGTAGCCCCACCCGCCATCGGGGTTCTGGGCCGAGAGAAGAACCTCGGTTAGATTCGTTACAACGTTCTCAACGCTCCAGTTGAGGCCCTTAGAAGCGCTCGAAATTGCCATGAGACTCAGACTTATTTCAGCAGTTCGGTTTGTCTTTCCCGCGATTTCACTCAGGAACATCGTTGAGCCGTTCAGCACACCGGCGCTGGCCAGCGGTGTGAACATCAGAATGACGAGTAAAACTGCCAGCGATTTCCTCATCACTCCACACCCCTAAGGGGAGTGTAAGGGGCGAGAATAAATAAACCTTTCCTCAGTCGGAAATGAACCTGCCGCCGAGTCCCCTACCGCGGGAATCCACGTCGTCGCGCATGATGAGAACGACCCTGCTCGGCTCGTACTCGTCCTCGATGTGATAACCCGGCAGGTGCTTCACGAGCTCCTCGGCAAAAGCTCTGATTTCCTCGTGCCTCGGCATGTTGTTGATGGTGAGCCTGTTCCGCGAGAAGCCGACGAACATGTATGCCTTCGCCTCAACGAACATCGGATTGGCTATCTTAATCAGCTCGGCGTACTTCTCGGGGCTGTGCATGTTCTCGCCCTTCACAAGGGTGAGCCTTATCACCGTCCTCGTTTCCGCGTCGCGCATGAGCTTGAGGGTCTCCTTTATCCTCTCCCAGCCATCGGGAATCATCGGGACGTTGACGCGGTTGTAGGTCTCGATGTCAGGAGCGGTCAGCGAGACGTAGAACTGCGTTGGAAGCTTGTCCTCCCTAATCATCTCCTCAAGCCTCTCCGGAACGGTTCCGTTGGTGACTATGAAGGTCGTGAAGCCCCTCCTGTGGAACTCCTCAACGAGGTCGCCCATGTACGGATAGAGCATCGGCTCGCCCGATAAGCTAATCGCCGCGTGCTTCGGGTTCCACGCTTCCTCGAACTTCTCCTTCGGAACCTTGGGGTTGCCCTTGTAGCCAACGAGAAGCTTCCTCTGGGCCTTTATGCTCTCCTCGACGATGAAAGCAGGGTCGTCCCAGGGCTGGGGCAGTTCAGTGCCGAGGAAGCCCTCCATCGGGCGCCAGCAGAAGATGCAGTTGTGGGTGCACCAGGCCAAGACCGGAGTCATCTGAAGGCATCTGTGGCTCGCTATGCCGTAGAACTTCTGCTTGTAGCAGAAGCGACCCTTGGTGAGGCTCTCCTTGAGCCAGTGGCAGAGCTTAACGCCACTGTGCCTGCCGACGAGCTCGTAGTGCTGTTTCCTAAAGAGGAGCGCGATTTCCTCGGGCATGTTCGGGTTGGCCTTAACCACTATCGCCATTAGTCTCACCTAACCGAAACTCGGGGGAGGTTTTAAAAACCTGATTGGTCGCGACTGTGCATCGTCGAAAATTCCTTCGTCAATCTGCGAAAGGTTTAAAAAGCTAAAACCGAGCCTCCAACCATGATGCGCATAAAACCCGAACCCATGCTCAAGCCGAGGGAAATCGTTCTGTTTCCAGCTGACGAGATTGAGGAGGGGGACGAGAGGCCCAAGGTAAGGTTGCTCCAAGAAGTCAAGAGGCACGAGATAGCCTGACTACCAGGGACGCGAGGCCTTTATCAAGACTATATCCTCAAAGAAGAAGTGCCTTTTGGCGACGACCTCAGCCCTAAGGCCGACTCTCCGGAAAAGATTCAGCGTCTCTTCAATTCCGGTTATCGAACTCTGGACGAGGTAAACCCTGCCGTTCTCGGTCAGGTAACCCGATACCTCCCGGATAAACCGGTCTATCACCTCTCTCCCGGTTTTCCCACCGACGAGGGCCAAATCTATGGCCTTTTTCGGCTCACCCGGCAGGTAGGGGGCGTTGAACGTTATCACGTCGAACCTTCCCGAGACGTTCTCGAAGAGGTCGCTCAGGCGAAACTCTACGTTCCCGATTCCGTTCAGCAGGGCGTTTTTCATGGCGAGTTCTACGGCCTTTGGGTTCACGTCAACGCCGAGGACGCGTTTGGCTTTCCTCGCCATGAGAAGCGCTATCAGTCCGGTTCCAGTTCCAACGTCGAGCGCCATCTCACCGGGTTTGACATCAACTGTCTCGGCGAGGAGAAACGTATCCTCCGCCGGCTCGTAGACGTCCGGGTGGAGTTCAAGCCTTATTCCGTAATAGACCGGCATAGCCATCGCCGAGAGAAAAGAAAGGGAAATCACTTCTTCCACTCGGTGTAGCCGCACCTTCCGCAGGACCAGCGGTCCTTGTGGTTGGCCATGAAGACGCCCGGCCCGCAGCGCGGGCAGAACTTGTTCTTCCTGATGACCTTTCCGCCCTTAACCTCGTAGAGCTTCCACTTCTGGCTGGTTCTCTTCTTCTTCGCCATCTACACCACCTCACTCCTCCTCTTTCTGAATGAGACCGTCGCGGAGAAGGATGTATTCAGGCTCTATGTAGAGCATCCTCTCCCTCGTCTCGTAGGCCTTGGCGTAGCCCTTGGAAACGTGGCTTCCGAAGTAGCTCCTGATGTACTGGAGAACCGTGGTGTTCGGGTCGAGGTCGAGCATGGCGACGAGCTTACCCTTCACCGCTTCCCTGCTCGGGGTAGGCTCGCCCTCGTGGATGATGTCGAAGTATATCTCCTTTCTCCCGAGGAGCTTGTTCTCCCTTATCTCGGTCACCTTAATCTCCATCACGAACCACCTCCATCTTGGCAAGTATTTGCGCACACCTGCGCTTGCATTCGGGTGTTACCTTTATAAGCACTACCCCCTCGTCGGGCTGGCCGTAGAGGACGACGCTCCCTAGGGGAGCGTACAGGACGGCGGGAATCGCCCCCAAGTCCTCCTCACCGCTGACGAGTATGTGAACCGGCCTGCCCCTTTCAATGAGGCGGAAGGCCTTTCTGACGGCGTCTAATAAAGCTTTCGTTATAGTTCCCGGTGGGTTTGAAACCGTCATGAAGATGGCCTTCGCGTTTATGTCGGGAGAATAGTCGGCCCTCTTCGTCCTGAGGTCGTAGAGGGCAAGGGAGGGAGGAATGCCGAGCTTGAGGACGTTCTCGGTAACGACGTCACCAACGGTGATTACGGTTTTACCCCTAAGCTCCTCCTTAATCCGAAGGTAGGGCTCCGGAATCGGACCCTTTACCAGCTCTCCCAGCGGTTCCTTGAGCTCCCGCCGGAGCTTTTCCGTTAGACGGAACAGCATTTCACCTGACCCTTATGGCGTATTTGCCCGGAACCTTGGCGGCCTCTGGTATGCTCTCGCGGAGCTTCTTCGCTATTCTGCTCTCGGTGTCGAGGATTATGACGAGGTCAAACCAGTCATCGCTTAAATCCCTGCTCCCGCAGACGGGACAGCGGTCCTCGGTTGTTATGTAGTGGCAGTGCCTGCAGGCCCTCTCCCTCGCCATGCTTACTCCTCCCTGGCCTTCCTCTTCTCCTTCTCAATCCACTCGAACTTTCCGAGACCGGGCTGACGCATCGTCATGTTAATCTTGTTCTCCCTGATGATTCTGCTCTTAACGCTTATACCGATTATCCTGGCTCTGACCCTGTCCCCAAGCTTGAGAATGCGGCCGCTTTCCTTTCCGATGAACTGCCTGTTCTTCTCGTCGAAGACCACGTAGTCGTCCATGAGCTGGCTGATATGGACGAGACCGTCCATCGGGCCTATCCTTATGAAGGCACCGTAGGGCATCATCTCAACGACTTCGCCGAGGACTACCTCCTGGTTCTCCGGCTTCCAGACGAGGACGTCGAAGGTCACCTCGTGGTAGGTCGCTCCGTCGCCGGGCACGATGACCCCCTGGCCGATTTCCTTAACGTCCATAACGGCCAGGATAACCCCCTCGTCACGGTCGTATATTCCCTCGTAGGTTTCGCGGAGAACCTTCTTGGCGGCTTCCTTTGGGTCCATTGTGAACATCTTGGGGGGAATCCTGACGACGTCCTTAACGGTCAGGAGCTTATACATGGCTTAACCTCCAAAAAAGAGTTGAGAACGTCACTCCTTCTTTCCAAACTTCTCCTTGTACATCTCAATTGCCCTGAGGATTTCCTTCTTTGCTTCCTCGGCGTTGCCCCAGCCTTCAACGACCGTAGTTTTACCCTGAAGTTCCTTGTAGCGCTGGAAGAAGTGGGCAATCTCGTCGAGAAACGCCTTTGGAACGTCGTCGATGTCCTTCCAGTCCTTGAAGTACGGGTCCTCGACCGGAACGGCGAGAACCTTCCAGTCCTTGTCGCCGGAGTCGTTCATCTTCATTATGCCTATCGGCCTGGCCTCGATGAGGGTGAGCGGGTAAACCGGCTCGCGCATGATGACCATTATGTCGAACGGGTCTCCGTCGTCGTAGTAGGTCTGCGGGATTATACCGTAGTCCACCGGGTAGAAGAACGGGCTGTAGAGGACCCTGTCAAGCTTTATCAGTCCGGTCTTCTTGTCGAGCTCGTACTTGTTCCTGCTCCCCTTGGGAATCTCTATAAGGGCGTAGACAACCTCCGGAACTTCCGGTCCGGGCTCGATGTCGTGGAACGGGTTCATACCTAACCACCCCTAACCCTTTTTAGAACTCCTAAGGTGGCTCCCCCGTTGTGCTTTTAAAGTTGTTGGTCGGGCTAAGAAGCCCGATACTCGTACACAGTATCGCCGTCAAGGATTGCGTAGCAGTCGGTTTCATCCTTCCGGTAGTGTATTATTGGCCTGTCAACCAGCTCAAAAACCCTACGCAGGTCCTCCGGAGAGTTCAGAACAACCTGCGTTTTGCCCTGGGCCGGGCTTCCCTCAATGATGTACCTTCTCAGGTCCTTCAAGCCGTCCTTGGGTTTTCTCTCCCTTTTGCTGTACGCGAAGCCTATCACCGGAACCGCGAAGAGAACCGACATCAGCGGAAAGACCGTCCTCGCAGTTGGGACGCTCACGTCGGAACCCATGAAGGATATCGAGTTGGTTGAAGTCTCGACAGTTCTAACGGTCTTCTTGTACGTCTTGTCGAGACCCGTCAGGTAAAGCATTCCGGCCGCGTTCCTGTTGAGCGTTATGACCTGCTCAAATTCGTCCCTCCCGGGAACCCTGACAACGACGGTAAAGTAGACCTCGTTCTCGGCCCTGAAAAGCCCAGTTCCCGTGCGAACCTTCCGCAGGTTCTTCTCGAGCCGGGTCATGTTCAGCTCAAGGGGCACCTCAAAGGAACCATCAAAAGTTCCGCTGGCAACCTCGAAGGTCTCGTTCTTGAGGTATATCTTGGTCTTTCCGGCAGTTACAAAGTAGTTCACGTGGAGGAAAACCTTGTACTGGCCCTTCGCAGAAGGCTCCGTGGAGTACCTGTAGACACCGCGTATGAGTGTTGTTATTTTCGCGGGGTAATACTTTAGAGAGCTTCCGTTTTGGTAAACGGTGTCGTTTGAAAAATACCCCGAGTGAGTGAAGACACCGCCTTCCGTGTAGGCCGTCCTGTACGAGGCCGTGACGCTGGTCTCGGACTTGGCGTAGGCCGTGCCGGAGTAAACGGCGAACAAAACTGCCAGAGCTATGAGGAGGGCAAAACCACCCTTCAGGAGTTTTTTCTTGTCAAAACTCAACATCTCGAACATCTCCCAACTACCTTTACGACTATCTTATTCGAGCTAACGTCCGTTCCGCACAGGTGGGCACCGCAGTTTAGGATGTACTCGCCATGCCTGTGGAACGTCGCAGTCATTACAATGTCGAGGCTTACGGTTTCTCCGTGTCTAACGTGAACGTGCCATTTGAACGCAGTTTTAGGACCGTGATGGCAACAGCCGCAACAGTGGCAGTAGTGGTAGCATCCACAGCTGTCGTTTACATTCACATCAACGTAGCCAGAAAGGGGCCTCAGAACAATGCTAGAAACGTTGATATGGTGAGTGGCAGTATTGTTTCCATACGGAATTGAATCAAAGATTACAAAGTCTCCCGCTGGTCCGTTGTTTGTGAAGTTGAGCTGCATCACTATCGTGTACGTTTCTCCCGCACGGTAGGTGTACCTTCCCCCAACTATCGCCTTCGTCAGGATGTAGGTCGGACGTGTAATCCTGACAAACATCGAGCAGTCCTTTATGAGGGCGCTCCCCCCATCCCAGTAGGCGTGTATCGTCAGCGGAACCTCGTAGGTTCCGTTGGGGACATCACTGTCCGCCGAAAAGCCGCCCGCCACGTCCATCGACTGTCCCGGCTCGAGTGTGTGCACCGAGCCATCCACTTCCGCATGGAGGCCTTCGGGAAGTGATGAATCGTTCAGCGTGACGTAAAAGCTAATCGGTTTGTCCATCAGGTTCATAACCGTCAGCGCCCTGAAGTCAACACCGGAACTCGCGTTCAGCATAACCGGAGACGAGCACATGTACCCAACGTATGAGTTGTTGCCGCTGACAACGGAAAAGTCGACGGTTCTGGTCGAGGTGTAGGCCCTGAAGTTGCCGCTCGAACCGAGGACGAGCGTCAGGCCAATCAAAAACGCCAGCACTATCACAAATTTTCTCATGAAAACCACCCCAGTATCTTATAAAGGACTCCCCCTCTCCTCCTGATTCTTATGACGTCAACGTCGCCGATTCCCGCCAGTCTGTAGAACCCAAAGAGCATCACCGACATCAGGATTGCATAGGGAACGAGGGGAGCGTACGGACTTATCCCGTAGAGGGCGCTCACGACTGAACCGGGAAGTATGGCCGGATAGCTCCTGACCGTGAACTTCTCAACGTATATCCTCGTTTGGAGGGGAACGTTAACCCTGACCATCAGAACTTTAGACGAACCCCCGCTAAGCCGGAAGGAGCTTTCCCCGAGCAGTTCGGTCCTGTTGCTACCACCCCCGATGAAGTAGTAGAACGGGTAAACGGCGTTGTTCTTCACGGTGAGGTTCTGCTCGAAGACCGAACCCGGCAGGTGCCAGCCCGCCCTCTGACCGCCGGCAAGAGTGGATGAGTAGGAAAAGCTCAACGTTCCCCATGAAGCTACGGTAACGAAGAGGAACGTTCCGATTAGAAGAACGGACAGCACAGCGTAGAGCGTTCTAACTTTTAGGCGGTAGAACTTCTTCTTTCTTCGCCTGACTTTGGAATCTCCAGAAAACGTCAGGATTGCCCCTATTATCAGAAGAACGATAACGGCGTAAACGTTTGTGAACTTTGAGCGGAGGTTCTCTATGAAAGTCCCCCCTCCCCTTATGACGAGCGGGTGTCCCATTACAACGACGACCTTGCCGGCTATGTCCCTGGGCTTTACGGGAGGATAGAGACCGTTCTCCTGGTCGGTGGCAACGTTGTTATCTCCCTTGGTTATGAAGCCCTCATCGGTAACAGCAAATATTCTGTGGACGGTCCAGCCGGTTCTCCTGTGGAAGACTATTATGTCGCCGACGTGATAGCTTCTCGCAAACGGGTTCATTATAAAGAGGTCCCCCTTGTCTATTGTGGGGGTCATGCTGCCCGAGTAGGCGTACGAGATAAACACCGGACGGTCGAGGACGTAGCCTACGGCCGAACCGAGGATGAAAATGATGACGATGAGCGCAAACGCTGCTTCAATTAACTTCTTCATGCGAACACCCTCTTCAAACAAAGGGGAAAAGCCCCCAAGAAGGAAATCACCTTCCGGTTCCGCAGGCTCCCTTAATCGCTTCAATGCTCATCTGGAACTGGTACTCGCCCATGCTGACGTTGGTGTTGTCGAATATCATTCCGACCGGAACGGGGTTCCCGTGCTCAACGGTGAACTGTATGTTGTGGGCCGGACCGGCTATGGGGTTGGTGTAGTTGCCGGCGAAGATTAAAACGCCGTCGTGCTGGGTCTTAATGGTAACGCATATCGGATAGTCGGTCTGGTTGTTCTCCCAGAGGTTGTTGCTGACCTCAAACATCTCCTCAAAGACGTAGGTGGTGTTCGGACTCATTCCAAGCCCGCCGCCTTCCGGTCTGTTCGGGTTGTACTGGGTGATGTCAACGTAGAGCTTCCCGGCGTCGTAGGTGACGTAGGGCTGAAGGGCCGTTAGGGATATCAGCTCGTTGTCGTCGCTGACCACAGTAAAGCTCGCCTGTCTGTCGGCTGAATAGTACCTGAAGTTGGCTCCAGCCCCAACTGCGAGGAGCATGGCCACCATAAGTATTGCCAAACCGAATAGCTTGTTCATCTTTCATCACCCGCTGGGCTGACCGCACTTTCCAACGAGGTTCTGCGGCTCGGTTCCAAGCCTGAAGGCCTGAATGTGTATAGCACTGCTCTCGGTTGTGTTAAGGGCCGCGTTTCCGACTGTAAAGTCCATACCAACCTTAACTGACTGGCCGGGGGTGAGGGTGAAGCAGACGTCGTTCTTGGCGTTGTCGCTCGCGTAAACGATTGCCCCCGTCTGGGCGTCGTGAATGTTGTGGTCGGCTCCGTAGAACTGGATTGCAGTGTTGGTGCTGGTTATGAGGACGACTATGGTCTTGTTGTCCCACAGGTCGTTGCTTACCTTGAAGACCTCATCGAAGTTGTACTCCGAGTTCGGGCTGAGACCCTGACCGTAGCCTGGGTAGTTCGGGTTGTTCGGACTGATGTCAACAACGAGAACTCCAGCGTCGTTTATGTAAGCGTATGGCTGGATGGGAGTCAGGTCTATGAGCTCGTTGTCGTCGCTGACGATATCCCAATGGACGCTCCTGTCAGCGTTGTAGTCCCTAAAGTTGGCTCCCGCTCCCAAAACAAGTCCAAAGGCCACGAGCAGGCCAAAAATACCAAGGACAATATTCTTTCTCAACTTTTTCGCCTCCTTTTGGAGGCACTGTGGAAACAAAGGACTTCACTACCATGACTCAAGGCGTGCCAACACAGCGCCCCATACAACCCCCACCGGGGGTTGCTCAAAGAAGAGTAGCGCCTTCTGGTATATAGACAATGCCGGGTTAACGGGGAGTAATGGGTGGTTACCCCCGCTAAAGTCTCTTCATTTTCCTCCGATGAATCAGCCCGACGATAGCGTATGTGAGGGAGGCTATCGTGAGCTCAAAATTCCCTATGTATATTCCGGCAACTAGGAATATAGCCGAGAGCCCTATATAGAAGGAGCTCCAGCTTATGTCGTTTTTCTTGACGGTCTCCATATAAACGGTAACGTCATCCGGAACCCTGATTAGGGTTATGACCCCGTGCTTGAACGTTATAACCCCCTCCCTCTCAAGCTTGGGGATGTGAGTCTGTATGAGGCTAACGTAAACGCTCTTTCTGTGCTTCCTGTCCGTGGAACCCTCACGCTCGGCTATGTACTCAACGACTTCCCTCAGCTCGGCCTTTCCCTCGGAATTGCGGAGATACTCTATGAGGAGAAGCCTCCGCGAGTTTCCGAGTATGACCGAGGAGGCACCCACGACCATCACCGGACCAACCTGTAGTGCTTTCTCTTATTCCCATTGATGTAGAAGGCTTCCACAACTCCCCTTTTGATTAGGGACCTGAGTATTCGCTCGACCTTCTGCCGCGTGCAGGCAAAACCTCTCTCGTAGAGAAGGCGGGTTATAAACGCCACACTCAACGGTCCCCTCTCCCGGAGGAGGGAGATGACATCACCCTCAGTTACATCCATCATGACAACGACCTCCCGACCGGAGTAAACCGGCTCGTTTGAATTACGCACTAGTAGTATTTAAAGATGACCCAAAAGTTCGAAATTTGTATAACTTTATGCAAACGAACAAGCACCCTCAAATTTCCAAACGGAAGGCCAACATCATCGGACGCCTGCAGAAGAGGCGTCTAGAGGGGTATTCAAACGACACCGTTTATTGGGCATTATCCAAGAATCCCGGTGGAGTTGAGATTTACATGAACACTTCCACGGCAGGATTGGGGAGAAATAACCAAAAAATGCCTTCGATATCCGTGCTTTCAACTTTCGGAATACGAATTGAGGTGTAACATGAGGTTCGAAAAACGAAGTTATAGAGGGGGTTCGAGGTTCTGGAGCCCATGAAACGATGGTAGCCCCGCGGGGATTCGAACCCCGGTCGCGGGATCCAGAGTCCCGCATGCTTGGCCGCTACACCACGGGGCTGTGCCCGTTGATACCTTTTTGAGGAGATTTATAAATTTTACTCCCAAACCGGCAATAGACACAGATGAAGCACTCATGGACAGTGTTGAAAACCCGTTGAGATGCTCCGGGTTTCAGAATCGGCAATAAAAAGCTGTAATGGTGGGGGCGCGGGGATTTGAACCCCGGTCCGCGGGTTTCTCCGGGTCAGAGCTCCAAAGGCTCATCCCCAATCAGCAAACCCGCAAGTCCTCATACCTCTGGAGCCCGCGATGATGGACCAGGCTACACCACGCCCCCGTCCGTCTCAACCTTAGCGGCGGGAGGTTTATAAATTTTGTGATGAAAACAGGGGGCGATAAGCCACTGAATCCGGCTTTTTTCGAGTTTGTCACCGTGGATTTTGATTTCATTTTAGGCATTCCGTATCATCTACGGTGATATTAACGTTTTATAAGCATAAAACTACCTATTCTCATCGGGTGGTTGCCATGGCCGTTGGAGAGAAGATAACGATTAGTGTAATCAAGGCCGACATCGGCGGCTGGCCGGGACACTCGAGGGTTCACCCCCAGCTCGTTGAAACTGCGGAGGAAGTCCTGGCCAAGGCCAAGGAGGAAGGCACGATAATCGACTTCTACGTGGCCTACGCGGGCGACGACCTCCAGCTTATAATGACCCACAAGAAGGGCGTTGACAGTCCAGACGTTCACGGACTCGCCTGGAAGGCCTTCGAGGAGGCAACTAAGGTGGCTAAAGAGCTCGGCCTCTACGGCGCCGGACAGGACCTTCTCAAAGATGCATTCAGCGGAAACGTCCGCGGAATGGGGCCCGGTGTGGCTGAGATGGAGATAACGCTGAGGAAGAGCGAGCCGATAGTGACCTTCCACATGGACAAGACCGAGCCTGGCGCGTTTAACCTGCCGATATTCAGGATGTTCGCCGACCCGTTCAACACCGCTGGTCTGGTCATCGACCCCAAGATGCACATGGGCTTCCGCTTCGAGGTCTGGGACATCCTCAAGCACAAGCGCGTTATCCTCAACACCCCTGAGGAGGTCTACGACCTTCTCGCCCTCATCGGGGCTAAGAGCAGGTACGTCATCAAGCGCGTTTACCCGAAGGAGGGCCACCCGATTCCGAAGGACGAGCCGGTAGCTGTCGTCAGCACTGAGAAGCTCTACGAGATTGCTGGAGAATACGTCGGCAAGGACGACCCGGTCGCTATAGTCAGGGCACAGAGCGGGCTTCCGGCCCTTGGCGAGGTTCTCGAACCCTTCGCCTTCCCGCACCTCGTCAGCGGCTGGATGAGGGGAAGCCACAACGGACCGATAATGCCCGTTCCGATGAACTACGCCAACCCAACCAGGTTCGATGGTCCGCCGAGGGTTGTCGCGCTCGGCTGGCAGATAAGCCCCGAAGGAAAGCTCGTCGGTCCGGTTGACCTCTTCGACGACCCTGCCTTTGACTGGGCCAGGCAGAAGGCCCTTGAGATAACGGACTACATGCGCAGGCACGGCCCGTTCGAGCCGCACAGGCTTCCGCTCGAGGACATGGAGTACACAACCCTGCCTGGCGTGCTGAAGAGGCTTGAGGAGCGCTTCGAGGACATCGAGTGATTTTCTCCCCTTTGATTTCCTTTTCAATGTCATTCAATGCCCAGTTCTGTTCATATTCTCCGTGCCCTCAGCGCAACAGGAAAACTTAAATACGTTCGAACCTTAGCTAACACTTAGAGTGATACAAAGAGGTGGGATCATGAGGTTCACGGTTCTCCGGCTCAAGCTGGACGAGAGAAGGGTTGAAAGTGAAGAGCTTGAGAGGAATGACGTTTACGGCATCATCGACTACGGAATAGACCTCCACGAGAAGCTTGGGACGTACTCGATAGACCCATACGACCCCAGAAACGTCATTGTCATGGGCATGGGACCGTTT
>NZ_JAMONU010000021.1 GCF_027066465.1 Thermococcus sp. | reverse complement strand
CGCTATTCCTGAGAACGGCATCGAGATGCTGAGAGAGCATTTCGAGGTCGAGGTCTGGCCGGAGGAGCGGGAAATCCCGAGAGAGGTTCTCCTCGAGAAGGTTCGCGATGCTGACGCCCTCGTTACGATGCTCAGCGAGAGGATTGATAAAGAGGTCTTCGACAACGCGCCGAGATTAAGAATCGTCGCGAACTACGCCGTCGGCTACGACAACATAGACGTTGAAGAGGCAACGCGGAGGGGAATCTACGTAACGAACACTCCCGATGTCCTCACCGATGCCACCGCTGATTTCGCGTGGACGCTTTTGCTTGCAACGGCGAGGAGGCTAATCGAGGCCGATAACTTCACGCGCTCCGGCAAGTGGAAGAGGAAAGGTATTGCCTGGCACCCGCGCTGGTTCTTGGGCTACGACGTTTACGGCAAAACCATCGGAATCATCGGCTTCGGCAGAATCGGGCAGGCGGTGGCGAAAAGGGCTAAGGGCTTCGGCATGAGAATCCTCTACTACTCGAGGAGTAGAAAGCCGGAAGCCGAGAGGAAACTCAACGCAGAGTTCAAACCCCTTGACGAGCTCCTGCGCGAGAGCGACTTCGTGGTTTTAGCGGTTCCGCTGACTAAGGAAACCTACCACATGATTAGCGAGAATGAATTTAGACTCATGAAGAGCACGGCAATTCTCGTGAACATAGCGCGCGGAAAGGTCGTTGACACCGACGCGCTCATCAGGGCCCTTAGAGAAGGCTGGATTGCCGGAGCTGGTTTAGACGTCTACGAGGAGGAGCCGTACTACAACGAGGAGCTATTCAGCCTGAAGAACGTGGTCTTGGCGCCCCACATCGGTAGCGCGACCTTTGGGGCCAGAGAGGGCATGGCCGAGCTCGTGGCGAGGAATCTGATAGCCTTCAAGAACGGCCAGATTCCGCCGACGCTTGTCAACAAAGAAGTTGTGAAGGTAAGGAAACCGGGGTTCGAGTGAATCCCCATTTCTTTTTGGGCGATGATGACAACACCCTCGGCTGACGGTGATGAGCTGGACCCGTGCCTGAGCCCTAAATGAGCGCTTTGAACCTCTTCGCGTCCCTGCACATGTCGGTGTTGTTGAAGAAGACGAAGCTCTCACCTTTGTTCCAGCCAAGGACGCGCTCCCTGATTCTTTGCAGTTCCTCGTTGCTGTAGGAGTGCCGGTAAACTATCCTCCCGTTCTCGTAGCGCCCGTGAAGGCGGTAGTAGTTCGTCTCACCGCTGTGGAGCGGAATCCTCACGAGAGGGTCGGTCACGTCTATGACATCGAAGGCCCTAACGAAGCGCTTAACGCCCTTCTCGCTCCAGCCCCTCAGCTCAACGGCTATCTCGAAGCTTCCCCTGTCAATCATCTCAAAAAAGCGTTCCGCGTTGGCGAAGCTCTCCTCGCTCTCCTTGAAGCTCTTCGGCAACTGGATGAGAATGAAGCGCGCGCCGAGGGTTTTGGCCTCCTTCAGTGTCAAACGCCAGAAGTGAAGGACGTCGCCCTTGGGCCTCAAAAGACCGACGTTTTTGCTCGGCCTAACGTTGCTCCTCCGCCACGTCGGGCTGTTTGGAGGATGCGTTACGCCCTGAAAGGCCTTCACCGCGAATGTGAAGCCTTCCGGTGCCTCTTTCCTCCAGCGTTCGAGTGTTTTCTCCTGAAGGATTCTGTAGAACGTCTGCTGAACCTCAACGGCGTCGAAGTCCCGGAAATATTTCGCCCTTCCCTCGCAGAAGCCGCAGGTTCCGACCCTAATCATCTTCATCACTCCAGCGGTTCCCTCCCGTAGCGCAGGAAGTCGAGGTAGCCCTCATCCTCCCCGATGAGGTTGCTGAGTATTGAGTTAACGTACGCGTCGAACTCGTTCTTCTTTATCACAACGGAGTGGTGCGCGTACTCGAGGGGGAGCACGTACTCGTCTTCGGCGAGGGCCACTATCTTCGAGAGCGTTTCTTCGAAATCCTGTCCCTCGGGAACCTCGAGCAGATAGAGGAGGCCGCCGTCAGTAAAGCGGACGTAGGCGGGCCTTATCCTCGCCCCCAGGATGTCGTTTCCATCGAGGACGAGTATCTCCCTCAGGTTCTCGAGGGCGCCCTCCTTCATGAGGTCCACCACGAGGTTTGAAATTGCCTTCTTCGGACCCTGGGAGTAGCTGAACTTCAGGTAGCCCCTCCTTGAGGTCAGCGATGAAACGACCGGGGTATCCACTATCATGCCCGCGACGTTGAGCAGTTCCCTGCTCTTGAGTTTCCTCTTGAGGCCCTCGAACTCGAGCCTGTAGGCCCTCTCCACGACCTCCCTCTTGTAGAACGTTTTGGCTATGGCCCCGACCTCGCACCCGAAGAGCTTGTCGAGGGCGTGGAGGTACTCGAGGTACTCGAAGAGGACGACGAGCTCCTCCATGTCGGTTGTCCACCAGAGGCTTTCGAGTATGGGCTTTGAGCGGTTCTCCATGAGCAGGGTGAAGATGTCTTTGCCGCCAACTCCCCTCGACGGAAGCGAGGGGCTTGAGATAAACCCCCGCTCCCTGAGTTCCCCTTTCCACGACCTCCACTGCTTTTCAAGGAACTCCAGAAAGTCGAGGGCTGTCTCGAGGAGCTTTCCCCCGTGTTTGGTGTAGAGCTCCTTCGTCGTGCTATCCGCGTAGGTCGGCGGCTTTATCAGGGCGCTCCTGAGGGTTCCGTCCATCAGGACGAGGTCGCCGCCCAGTTCGTACGCCATCGCGCCTATTCTCTTCTCCAGGATGTCCATGTGAATCCTGACCCTGTCCTCAACGTTGCTGTATGGATACAGCATCCCTATGTCGTTCCAGTAGTAGAGGTCCTCCCCGATGGCCACGGAGGACACCGCGTAGATTATAGCCCCGGTCAGCCGTCTCGTCATTCTGCTCCCGTCGACGGCGTAGACGTTCCCCTCCGCAGGCTCCGGAAGTTCTTCCCAGCTGTAGTGCCTGAGCACCGCCTCCCGCATCGCCTCTATGACCCTCTTCCCCTTCTCTAGAAACTCCCTGATTGCACTGATGTGGGCATCGCTAATACGCTCCAAGGCTCTCCACCTCCACCCTGCTCTTGCCGCCGACGTTGGTGACCCTAATCACGTAATCGGCCGCGTCCTTCAGCTCCTCGTCGTGGGAAACCAGTATAACTTGAGGTATCTTCCTCAGCTGGTTCGAGATTATCTCGATGAGCTTCTTCCTCCTCTCCTCGTCGAGGAAAGGTGTCGGTTCGTCGAGGATGAGAAGCTCGAGGTTGTTCACCTTGTAGAGCGAGAGGGCCAGGCGGAAGGCCAGACCGAGGGCTATCCTCTCCCCGCCGCTCAGGAAGTCTATTCCCACCTCGTTGCCCGCGTACAGAACCTTAAGCTCTATCCTTTCCCTGCCGTACTTCCTCTCTCGCTTGAGCTTGATTCCCTGGTATTTGCCCTCGGTCATCTCTGAAAACGTCTCTCCGGCGAGCCTCTCAACTTCGGCAAGGCCTCTGACCTCGGCTTCGGCCTTCAGGCGGGCGACCTTCTCCCGGAAGGCCTTCATCTCACCCTCAAGCTCCTCAACCTTCTCGAGTTCCCTCTCGGCGCTTTCGATTTCCTTCAGCTTATCCCTCAGCTCCTTTATCAGCCTTCCAATTTCGTCCCTGAGCTTTTCCCCTTCCTTAAGCTCCGTTCTGACCCTCTCCAGTTCTTTCATTTTTTCGAGGTATTCTCCCTCGACCCTCGAGAACTCCTCCTCCGAGAACGCATCCCTCAGGGCCTTGAGTTCGTCCTTCAGCTTCTCAAGCTCCCCGTTCAGCTCCTCAATCCTTCTCCTCTTGGCTTCTATCGAGGAGAGGGTCTCTTCGAGCTTTCTCCTCATCTTTTTCAGGGTCTCGGGGACGTCCCTGAGCGAGAGGTATTCCCTGTGGAGCGGCTCAAGCTCCTCGAGCCTCTTTTCAACGGCTTCGAACGACTCAAAGCCTTTCGC
>NZ_JAMONU010000020.1 GCF_027066465.1 Thermococcus sp. | reverse complement strand
ACTCTTCGTCGGCGTTGGCCAGGGCTACGACGACTTAAAGCCCTTCGACGAGAAGTGGTTCGTGGACAGGATTTTCGGGGAGGAGTGAGCTCTTTTTTTCTCATACTTTGACGCCCAGCCCCATGCGAACCACTACATATAGCCCGTTCTCATGCCAGCGTGTTTAAACTTCTTCCCCATCAGCAACTGACCGCAAGTCCACCGAGTATTATCATAAACACGACAAACCCCGGCAAAAAACCTTCGAGGAAAAGCAACGCCTTTTCTCCCCTACCTTTTCCCAATATGGCACCAACACCAGCGGAGATTGCGAGTAGGACGGGGAATGAGCCTTTTGGATTTAAGAGGGAGACGAGGACCACTGACAGAGCGGGTAACCCAATGGCGAGGCCCGATTTCTTAAGCCGAGGTTCTTTGAAGCGAACGTAAATGACAAGGAGAACAATCGCCGGAAGGAGGACGAAGGGAAGCGATGGAGAATACCAGAACCAACAGGAGGGGATTCCGTCCCGAATGTAAACCCTCCCGCTTTCGATGTAGTAGTTCCACAGCCAAGTCATATTGTAGAGGAGAAGGAACTCCCATGCCGTTGCCAAGGCGAGCACAAGCCAATGATGAAGTTTGGAGGACCTCACCGTTTCACCTCCACAAAAATTAACTACAACTTATAGTGATCCTCAAGATAAGGGTTTCGCCAAAAAAATTGACTAGAATTAAACGTCTAGGGCCTTCGCCAACTCCCCAAAATCCACCCTCGCCGTCATGTCAATGTTTATCGGCGTGACGCTGACCTTCCTCTCGACCTTCAGGGCGTAGGCATCGGTTCCCGGCTCAAAGTCTTGGACAAGTTTGCCAACAATCCAGTAGTAGGGGTTGCCCTTCGGGTCAATCCTTTCCTCGACTGTCGGGGAGTATCGCTTTCTGGCTAAGCGGGTGATTGCTATCTCCGTTTCCTCCGTCGCGTCGCTCGGAACGTTGACGTTGAGCATGTCAACGCCCTCGGGAAGGCCCCTCTCAAGGACTGCACCGGCTATTCTCCTGAGGAAGTGCGCCGAGACCGAGAAGTCAACCCCTTCACCCTCGCCAAGCGTTTTCTTCCACTCCACCTCGAGGCTAATCGCTATGCTCGGAATCCCGTGAGTTGATGCCTCTATCGCCGCTGAAGCTGTCCCGGAGACGGTTATCTCCGTGCTGAGGTTCTCACCGAGGTTAATCCCGCTGACCGCTAAATCGAAGCCGCCGAAGCGAGCCAAAGCGAAAATCACGCAATCCGTTGGAGTCCCGTCTATTCCGTAAGCTACTTTCGCTTTGGGGATGTCAACGCGCTTGGCCCTTATCGGCCTGTGGAGCGTCATGGCCCTGCCGCTCGCACTCCTCTGGAAGAGCGGAGCAACGACGTAAACCTTGCCGAGCTCACTCAGGGCTTTCACAGCGGCGCGCAGGCCGTTGGAGTAAATTCCGTCGTCGTTGGTGAGGAGGATTCTCATTCGTTCACCACCCTGACATCGAGCTTTTCAAAGTCCCTATCGAACGTGTAAATTTCCTCTATGTCAAGCTCTTTCATCTTAACGTAGGCCAAAGCGTCGTTCACGCCGAGGTTTTTCTCCTCAGCTATGAGGGAGGCCTTCAAGTAGTCGCCGGGAGAAACCGGAAGAACTTCAATGTTCTCACTCGTTAAAACCGCCAGAACGACCTCAACGGCCTTCTTCTTTCCTCCCCTGCTCTCGAGGACGTTGGCAACCTCGCTCAGGTGGACGACCGTAGTTACAACACGCTCGCCATCGCTCACCCTCGTGAGTATCGCCTTGGCCCGCTCCTTGATTTCCTTAACGTTCTCCGGAGGCTCCCTCTTCGGCCTTAGAAACGCGTATATGAAGACGTTGGCATCAATAAACCTCATTCCATCCACAGCTCCTTCTTGAGCTCCTCCCACTCCTTCAGCTCATCAATCTCAACGCTGTCGAAGAACTTCTTCAGGTCCACCCTTTTCCTCGGAAGGAGCTCCACCCTATCCCCAAGGTCAACTATTATGACTTCGTCGCCAAGCTTCTCCCTAATCTCACGGGGAATGAGAAGTCTGCCTTGGGAGTCGAGGCGTTTTACCATTACTTCCATATCCTCACCATTTTTTGATTTTATTACCACCCTTAAATACGTTTTGACATGGCTCACCTTTAAAAACCCCTGTCCCAACGCCCCTCAGGTGAGAGCATGACCTACTGGACGAGCGAGGACAACGTCGCTGGCAAACCGGGAACGGCGCTCTTCATAATCCTGCCCACGATAGGTTGCTACCGCTTCAGAATAGGAAAGGCCTGCTACATGTGCGCCTATCCAACTGCCGCGCCGAAGGTGAAGTGGAGCCAGGAAGCGATAGTCGACTACGTGAGGGAAGCGCTGGAGAAAATCAGGGGTAAGAAAGGTCCTTTAGCGGTCAGAATGTTCACATCAGGCTCTTTCCTCGACAACGGCGAGCTCAAACCTGAAACGAGAAGAAAAATCTTCGAGCTTCTGGCGGAGATGGAGAACGTTGAGGAAATCGTCATCGAGAGCAGGAGCGAGCTGGTTCGCTACGACGCGGTTAAAGAGCTGGCCGAGATAGTTCCGGATAAGCACTTCGAGGTTGCTATAGGGCTGGAGACAGCCAACGACGACGTCGCCGACGTCTCGATAAACAAGGGCAACACCTTCGAGGACTTCGTAAGGGCCTCGGAAATAACGAGAAAAGCCGGAGCGAAAGTCAAGACTTACCTCCTGCTGAAGCCGATTTTCCTGAGCGAAAGAACGGCAATAGAGGACGTCAAGGAGAGCATAATCAAGGCCGAGCCCTACACTGATACCTTCTCGATAAACATCACTGACATTCAGAAGGGGACGCTCTACGAGAGGCTGTGGGAGAAGAACGAGTACCGCCCGCCGTGGCTCTGGAGCGCGGTCGAGGTCTTAATCTGGGCGAAGAAAAAGTTCCCGGACAAGAGAATCCTGAGCGACCCCGTGGGAGCGGGTTCAAAGCGCGGACCCCACAACTGTCTGACCGACTACGACCGCGTTATCGGCAGAGCCATTAAGAAGTTCTCGGCAACGCAGGATTTGAAACACATCGAAAACCTCAAGCCGGAGTGCAGGGAGCGGTGGAGCTACATCGTCGAGAACGGTTTACTCGACTGGCAGCTGGTTACATGGTGATTCTTCGAAAGCCCCCTGCCTTCTCCAAAACTTTTATCCCGATGCACGTTTGCCCTCGAATGAACCTTTTCTGGACATCAATGTCCCCCCGCGAAAGCTTTAAATGTTGACAAACGTAAAAGGCCACGTCGAGAGGTGGTTCCGATGGCCGAGAACACGAACACTGTTGTCGAAAAAAACGGCTATCTTGTCGTCGGAAAGGCGGAAGGAATCGTTGAGATTGACGTTGATACATTTCTCTGCAAGGGCTGTGGAATTTGTGTCGAGATGTGCCCGAGGAAGGTCTTCGAGTGGAGCAAGGAGCTGAGCGAGAAGGGTGTCCACTATCCAGTCCCGATTCACGCGGAGAAGTGTGTCAAGTGCAAGCTCTGTGAGCTTCTCTGCCCCGACTTCGCCATCGCGGTAAGGTGGTGACCATGATAATCCGCGGTGACGAGCCGGAGCAGATTAAACTCCTCCGGAAGCTCTACAAGCCCGGCAACTACTTCATGCAGGGCAACGAGGCCGTAGCTTACGGTGCTCTATTTGCGGGCTGTCGCTTCTACGCGGGCTACCCGATAACCCCGTCGAGCGAGATAGCGGAGACGATGGCGAGGGAGCTTCCGAAGCTCGGTGGCTACTACCTCCAGATGGAGGATGAGATAGGAAGCATAGCGGCCATGATAGGTGCCTCCTGGACGGGCTTCAAGGTCATGACGGCAACCGCCGGTCCGGGCTTCTCGCTGATGCAGGAAAACCTTGGCTACGCAGTAATGACCGAGACCCCGCTCGTTCTGGTTGACGTCCAGAGGAGCGGGCCTTCAACGGGCCAGGCCACGAAGGGGGCGCAGGGTGACTTCTTCCAGGCCAGATGGGGAACGCACGGCGACCACCCGATTGTTGCAGTCTCTCCAACGAGCGGGCAAGATGCTTTCTGGGAAATCATCAGGGCATTCAACATCGCCGAGAGGCTCAGAACTCCGGTGGTGTTCCTCTTCGACGGAATACTTGCCCACACGCGCGAGCTGGTGAAGATTCCCGACGTTGATGAGGTGAAGATAACCTACCGCAAGCTTCCCCAGAACGAGGAGGAAGCGAAGCTCCCCTTCGGCGACCCGCACGGAGATGGAGTACCGCCGATGCCCCTCTTCGGCCACGGCTACTTCACCCACGTGACAGGTTCAACCCACAAGGAGAACGGCCTGCGCGATGTTTACACGCCCGAGGTTCACGACAGACTCGTGAGGAGAATCCACAGGAAGATTGAACAGAACAGGCACGTTTACGAGAAGTACGAGGAGCACTTTACAGACGATGCCGAGATACTCGTCGTCAGCTGGGGAGTAACGGCAAGACCCGCCCTCGGAGCCGTTCTGAAGGCGAGGAGGGAAGGGATAAAGGTCGGCCTCTTCGTGCCGAAAACTGTTCACCCGTTCCCCGGAGAGAGAATGAGGGAGCTTGGAAAGCGCGTTAGGGCGGTACTCGTTCCGGAGATGAACCTAGGCCAGATGATTCTCGAGGTTCAGAGGTTTGTCAACGACGACGTCCTGCTCAAGGGCGTTAACAAGATTGGTGGCGTTCCCCTGACCGTTGAGGAAATCCTGCGCGAGATAAGGGGTGTTGCCTGATGCCCGAGATTTATTCCAAGTATCCAATGATTAAATACCTCCGCAAGGAGGCCCTGCCAACCGCTCTATGTCCCGGTTGCGGCGGCGGAACGGTTCTGAACGCCTTCGCCAACGCGGTTGACCAGCTCAAGATTGACCCGAGGGATTTGGTTGTCGTGAGCGGAATAGGCTGTTCCGCCTGGATAGCCTCGCCCTACTTTCTGGCAGATACCCTCCACACGACGCACGGAAGGGCGATAGCCTTCGCGACGGGAGTTAAGGTCGGTTTACCGGACAAGAAGGTCGTCGTCATAAGCGGTGACGGTGATTTAGCTAGTATAGGCGGAAATCACCTGCTCCACGCCGCGAGGAGGAACATCGACATAACTGTGATTCTCGTCAACAACTTCATCTACGGGATGACCGGCGGACAGGTCGCCCCGACGACGCCCTTCGGCGCGATAACAACGACGACCCCCTACAGGAACATCGAGCACCCGCTCCAGATTTCCGAGACGATAGCGGCCGCTGGAGCGAGCTACGTGGCGAGATGGACCACAGCTCACGTTTATCAGCTCATCGAGAGCATCAAGAAGGCTTTGCAGGTTAAGGGCTTCTCCCTCGTTGAGGTTATCTCGCAGTGTCCCGTCCAGTTCGGAAGAAGGAACAAGATGAAAGAGCCGGCAGAGATGCTCCGCTGGTTCCTGAAGAACAGCGTTCCGATAAGCAAGGCTAAGAAGATGCCGCCGGAGGAACTTGAGGGCAAGTTCGTCATCGGTGAGTTCGTCAACAGGCAGAGACCGGAGTTCGTGAGCGAACTCAACAAGCTGATTGACGAGGTTCAGGAGCACTTCGGCCTTAAGGAGGTGTGAGGAATGCAGATTAGGCTCGCCGGAATCGGCGGTCAGGGAGTCGTTTTGGCTGGAGTAATCCTCGGCGAGGCCGCCGCGATTGAGGGTTTGAACGTCCTTCAGACCCAGGACTACAGCTCCGCGAGCAGGGGAGGTCACTCCATAGCGGACGTCATCATCTCGAAGGAGCCGATTTACGACGTGATGGTCACGAAGGCGGACGTCCTCGTCGCGCTTCACCAGCTCGGCTACGACACCGTCAAGGACTCGCTGAAGGAGGACGGGCTTTTAATCATCGAGACCGACCTTGTAAAGCCCGATAGGGACTACGTCGGCGCGCCCTTCACCAGAATCGCCGAAGAGACAACCGGACTCGCTCTAACTGTAAACATGGTCGCGCTCGGCTACCTTGTTGCGAAAACCAATGTCGTGAAGAAGGAGAGCGTTGAGGAAGCGATTAGAAGGCGCGTTCCGAAGGGAACCGAGGAGATAAACATCAAGGCCTTCAGGGCCGGTTATGAGGAGGGATTAAAATGAGGTACCCGTTTCCGGTCGGCAAGTCCGACTTCATTCAGGGCGATGAGGCCATAGCGAGGGCAGCCATACTGGCCGGTTGCAGGTTCTACGCCGGCTACCCGATAACTCCCGCGAGCGAGATATTCGAGGCGATGGCCCTCTACATGCCCCTCGTCGATGGAGTTAGCATACAGATGGAGGACGAGATAGCGAGCATAGCGGCGATAATAGGTGCTTCCTGGGCGGGAGCGAAGGCGATGACTGCAACGAGCGGTCCGGGCTTCTCGCTGATGCAGGAAAACCTCGGCTACGCCGTGATGACGGAAACTCCGATTGTTGTCGTTGACGTCCAGCGCGGCGGGCCTTCAACGGGCCAGCCGACTTTACCGGCTCAGGGCGACATAATGCAGTCAATCTGGGGAACGCACGGCGACCACATGCTGATAGTTCTCTCCCCGTCAACCGTTCAGGAAGCCTTTGACTTCACGATTAGGGCCTTCAACTTGGCTGAAAAGTACAGGACGCCGGTCGTTCTGCTCACCGATGCCGAGATAGCCCACATGCGCGAGCGCGTTTACATTCCGAAACCGGAGGAGATTGAGCTCATTGAGAGAAAGCTTCCCCAGAATGAGGAGGAAGCCAAGCTCCCCTTCGGCGACCCGCACGGAGACGGCGTCCCACCGATGCCGATTTTCGGGAAGGGTTACAGAACCTACGTTACGGGTCTCACGCACGACGAGCGCGGGAGGCCGAGGACCGTTGAGAGAGAAGTCCACGAGAGGCTCATAAAGAGGATTTTCAGGAAGATACTCGACCACAAGGACGAGATAATCAGCTACGATGAGTTCATGCTCGAAGACGCAGAAATCGCGATAGTCACTACCGGAATAGTTTCGCGCTCTGCGGTGAGGGCAGTTAAGATGCTCAGAGAAAAAGGCGTCAAGGCAGGCCTCCTCAAGCTCAACACGATATGGCCCTTCGACTTCGACTACATCGAGGAGCTGGCAGAGCGGGTGAGAAAGATATACGTGCCGGAGATGAACCTCGGACAGCTCTACCACCTGGTCAAAGAAGGCGCCAACGGAAAGGCGGAGGTCGAGCTGATAGCCAAGATAGGCGGTGAGGTGCACACGCCGATGGAGATAGTCGAAAGGGTGGTGGGATGATGTACCTGAAGTCCGCTTACGAAATCCGCGACAAGTACCTGAGAAAGGACATGTTGCCCACTATCTTCTGTCCGGGCTGTGGAATCGGTAGCGTTCTCCAGTTCACACTAAGGGCCATAGACGACCTCGGCCTCAACCAGGACGAGATTGTCTGGGTGAGCGGAATAGGCTGTTCCTCCCGCGTTCCGGGCTTCGTCAACTTCGACGGCCTCCACACAACGCATGGAAGGGCTTTGGCCTTCGCCACCGGCATAAAGCTCACGAATCCCAACCTGAAGATAATAGCCTTCATGGGAGACGGCGACACTGCCGCCATAGGCGGGAACCACTTCATCCACGCAATCCGTAGGAACCTCGACGTAACGGTAATCCTCATCAACAACTTCACGTACGGAATGACGGGCGGACAGGTCGCTCCAACGACGCTGAAGGGCCTGCGCGGAACGACCGCTCCCTACGGCCAGTTCGAGAACCCCTTTGACATAGCCGGCCTGGCCGTGGCGGCGGGAGCCAACTACGTGGCGAGGTGGACGGTGTTCAACTACCTCCAAGGGATAAACAGCATAAAGAAGGCCCTCAGCAAGGAAGGCTTCACCCTGGTGGAGTTCCTCTCGCCTTGCCCGGTAAGCTTCGGAAGGAGGAACAGAATGAAGACTGCACCAGAGCTAATCCGCTGGTACCAGAAGATAACCGTCCCGCTCGCCAAAGCTAAGAAGATGCCGCCGGAGGAGCTAGAGGGCAAAATAGTCATCGGAGAGTTCGTGGACAGGGACAGGCCCGGTCTAGTTAGGGAGTATCAGGAGTACATAAAGAGGGCGAAGAGAATGATGGGGTGGGAGCAATGAGGAAGGAGGTTCTCTTCAGCGGGTTTGGCGGCCAGGGAGTCATTTTGGCGAGCGTAATCCTTGGAAGGGCTGCCGCCGTTTACGAGGGACTCCACGCGGTTCAAACTCAAAGCTACGGCCCGGAGTCCAGGGGTGGTGCGAGCAGGGCCGAGGTTGTTATAAGCGACGAGCCGATTGATTACCCCAAGACGCTTCACCCCGACTACGCCGTCTTCTTCTCGCAGGAAGCCTACAGCAAGTACCTCCACACGGTGAAGGAAGGCGCCACCGTAATAGTCGAGAAGGACCTCGTTCCACACAGGGATTTGGAGTTCGAGAAGAAGCTCAACGTTATAGCACTCCCCCTAACTGAAATAGCGGAAGAAACCACCGGGCTAAGCCTGACGATGAACATTCTGACCCTGGGAATCCTCGTCGGCGTGACGGGAATAGTCAGCAGGGACTCGATAGAAAAGGCCGTTCGCGATGCCGTTCCTCATGGAACGGAGGAGATAAACCTCAAAGCCCTCAGAAAAGGTTTTGAAATAGCGGAGAACCTTAAGTCCTGAGCTTTGCGAGCTTTTCCATAATCTCCTTTTCCTTATTCTTCAGCTTCTCTATCTCCCTCTTGTAAACGAGGCGGGTTCTCTCGATGTGCTCGATGGCCTCATCCTTGGTAACCTCAACAAGCAGGTCCGAGAACGCCCTGTATATTTTCCTCTCGGACTTGGCCGCAGTTATGACACTCTCAGCATACTCAAGCTCCTTCATCTTAAGTTCAAAGGCCTTCCTCAGTTCTCTAATCTGTCTGAGTTCAAGCTCAAGCTCATAGGCCTTTACTGCCTCCAAGCTATCACCTCCTTAAAAAAGAATGGCCGAGGAGAGGTCACTCCTTCTTTTCGGGCTGCATTTCCTGAAGCTCCTTGAGGAGCTCGTTGACCTTCCTGGTGTCCTCCTCAATCTTCCTCAGCAGGGCCAGGCGGAGGTTCATGAGGGCGTTAATTCTCTTCTCGATGTTCTCCCTTGCCTCGTCGATTGTGGCTCCGACGAGTATTCCAGCGCCGACGTCCATGATAACGTCGTCCGGGTCTTCAATCTTGCCCTTTATGGCCACGCCGCTTCCGAGCGGGATGTAGATGGCCTTGCCCTTACCCTTCTCCTTTATGTAGGCGAGGGTGGCATCAACTATCCTGAGGTCGGCGATGGTAGCGTCGATTGCACCAATCTGGCTCCTGAGGTACTCAATCTCGCCGAGGTAGCTCCTGATTTCGTCCTGAATCTGCTCAAGGGTCCTAACCTTCTTCTCCTCAGCCATTCCCATCACCTCCTTCCCTTTTCCATATTTTAGTTACCTTTTGTATTTAAAAGTTTTTCGGCGGCAGGCTTATTAACTTTCCCTTCCCAATGGCCAAACATGATAATCAACGAGACCAAAGGGAAGACGTGGCACGGGCGCGTTGAGCTTGCCGATACATTCTTCAAGCGCTTCAGAGGGCTGATGCTCGTGGGCAACGTAAACTACGCCCTCGTCTTCGTCCTTCCAGTTGAGAGCAGGGTTAACGCCTCTATTCACACCTTCTTCATGCTGAGCGACATCGACGTAATCTGGCTCGACTCAACTAGGCGCGTCGTTGACTTCAAAACCGCGGGGAAGTGGAGGCTCTACGCCCCGGAAAGGCCGGCCAAATACATCATTGAAGGGCCTGTGGGGCTTGTTAAAACTCTTGAAGTTGAAAAAGGCGACATCATAAGCTGGCACATCAGTGAACAAAAGAAAAAGAGCGTTCCGGTAAAAGTTTCGTTCCCCGGGAAGGTTTCATTCGACAATGGAAGAAACGGCGTTGCGCTGACGGAGAGCGTTAAGGAAGTGAAGGCGAAATCAAAGTAGCGTTATCTGGGGGACTTTAACAGAGAAACAATATCCTCAAGGAGTCTTTTCACCTCCTCTATCTCGCGCCTCAGCTCCGCCTGCTCTCTTTTGAGTTCTCGCATCTCGGCGAGAATGTCATCCCAACTTCCACTTGCTCCTTCCACCCTCAGTGGCGACCTTAGTCCCTTTGGCTTTATGTATTTGTGCATAACCTGTCGCAGTTCTTCCAAGTATTGGAATGTTTTTTCTGGATCTTTGGCATATTTCTTGATGAACTCTTCAAGATCGTCCATGTTTGAGCCGCGTTCTAGCCAAATCTGTGCGTGATTTATGTTATCTGGGCCCCACGCATCAACGAATTTTGCAATGACCTTCGCGACTTCCTCTAATTTCTTTAGTTCTTCGTCGGTTATTTTTCTACCAATGTATTTCTCAGTGTATTTGCTGTTTTTTAGTGCGTCACGAATAAAACTCCAATTGGCTCCAACCGGATCTTCGCTGTGGTGCTGCCATTGAGTAAAGTGATCGGGCACATCTTCGAGTTGAATAACTGTAAACACTTTGTGTGGAGTTGTGCCCAGAATGCTTGCTGCGGCCTCCCCGAATATTTTGAGCCAGAGGGATAGTTTTGTGGCTTCTGCAAGATCGTGGCCAACTATGGGTTCCGCAGCGCCTTTCGACGCCCCGAATCCCCTCTCTCTCAAAGTCCCTGTATTTTTCCAGTGCTTTATCTCCTTCCGGGTGGATGTACTCTATGAGTTGTCGCCATATCTTTGCAGTTTTCTCACTTGTGCTGAAGAACTCGTTCAGGAACCCCCTTTCCCACTTTGCATTTCCCTTATGTCTTGTGGCGTACACGATCATGAGCTTTCCCCGCTCATCTTCGCGGTGGGGAGATTTAACCCTTCCCCCAGAATTCATCTGGGACGAGCCTGATGATGTCCTTTACCGTTTCAAAGTCTTCGTCGAGGGTCGCGAGCTTATCACACCCGTGCTCCAGGGCAGTAGCAAGAATTCTGGCATCATGGGGCATTAGACCAAATTCTCCAACATAATAGGCAATCTTTGCCCAATTCGAGGAATCATCTACAACTACAACGTTCTGAGCGCTAAGAAAGCCAAGTATTCCACTTAGGTACTTAACTGCCGTGTTTCTAAATTCATCATTACCCCTAAGCTCCTTCTTAATCTTCCAAGGAGAACCAACGTCCCTTTTAAGGAGTGCAAACCATACCTCATCAATAACGATTTCGGAAGTTATCTTAGGTTCGTTCAGCTCGAATACCTTAGCTGAATACCCCGTGAGTTCTGTTACAACAAGTGCGTTGTAGAGAACGCTTGAGTCAATGAAAATCACTGTTCATACATCTCAATCTTTGCCTTAAAAAAGTCCTCGGCCTTGCCTTTCCCGAACATTCCGATACGGGCGGTTTTTTTGGCTTCTTTCACCATTATCCTAAACTCCTCCTCAGCCAGAAGTTCACGTAAAAGTTTCTCCCTAAGGGTTGAATTTGGATTATTCGCAACTTTTTCCATTCCACTCACCACAAAGTGGTTACAGTGCAAACTCTAAAAAACATTTCTCAAAACTCCAGCTCGACTCCGTTCTCATCTCCCTCCCAAAGAACCAGCCTTTTCAATGAAACTCCATTGGGGAGCTTCGCATTAACCTGCTCCGCAATCCACAAGGCAACGTTTTCGGTAGTTGGGTTTTCAAAGAGCGAGTTCAGGTTTCTGTGGTTGAGCCGTCCAAGTACCTCCTCAACGATACTCCGCAACTCAACGAAATCCATAACGTAGCCGTTCTTCAGCGGTCCCTCAACGGCAATTTCAAGCCGAAAAGTGTGGCCGTGAACCTCTTCCATGTGTCCGTTGAGCAGAACCGCGTGCGCCGCCTCAAACTTGAACCTTTCAACGACCCGCGCCTTCATTCCACCCACCGGTGATAGTTGCCCACTGCGTTGATAAGGGCTTTGGTGCTCAGGCCAAAGTTTATGCAAAATCATACATAATTTTTAGAGCTGTTCATAACCTACCGTAATGTTTAAAACCCGCAGGTCTTATAAGCGCCGGGAACAACGGCCAACGGTGGTTGAAATGGTGCGCTACATGGTAACCTCGGCACTCCCTTACGCGAACGGGCCGATTCACGCGGGCCACCTGGCGGGAGCGTATCTGCCGGCCGATATATTCGTCCGCTACCTCAGACTGAAGGGCGAGGAAGTGCTCTTCATCTGCGGTACAGATGAGCACGGAACTCCGATAACCTTCCGCGCGCTCAAGGAGGGCAGAAGCCCAAGGGAAATCGTCGACGAGTTCCACGAGCACATAAAGACGACCTTCGAGAGGGCTAAAATCAGCTTCGACTACTTCGGGAGAACAGAGCTACCGGTGCACTACAGGATAAGCCAGGAATTCTTCCTAAAAGCCCTCGAAAACGGCCACCTCGTCAAGAAGGTCACCAAGCAGGCCTACTGCGAGCACGACAAGATGTTTCTCCCGGACCGCTACGTCATCGGAACCTGCCCCTACTGCGGCGCCGAAAACCAGCGTGGCGACCAGTGTGAGGTCTGCGGAAGGCCTTTAACGCCGGAAATCCTCATTAACCCGCGCTGTAATATCTGTGGCAACCCGATAACCTTCAGGGACTCGGCTCACTACTACATCAAAATGGGGGACTTCGAGGAGAGGCTCAAGAAGTGGGTTGAGAGCCAGCACTGGAAGCCCAACGTCAAGAACACCGTTTTGGGGTGGATTAACGAGGGGCTCGAGGAGAGGGCAATAACGCGCGACCTCGACTGGGGAATCCCGGTTCCTCTCGACGACGAAGATATGAAAGGCAAGGTCCTTTACGTTTGGTTTGAAGCTCCCATCGGCTACATCTCAATCACAATCGAGGCCCTCAAGCGCGCCGGAAAGGAGAAGGAGTGGAAGAAGTTCTGGCTCAACCTCGACGGCGAGACCAGAGTTATACACTTCATCGGCAAGGACAACATACCCTTCCACGCGATATTCTGGCCGGCCTTCCTGATGGCCTACGGCAAGTACAAAGACGAGGAAGTCGAGGCCGAGTGGAACCTCCCATACGACATCCCCGCTAATGAGTACCTCAATCTGGAAGGCAAAAAGTTCTCAACGAGCAGGAACTGGGCAATATGGGTTCACGAGTTCCTAGATGCATTCCCGGCCGACTACCTGAGGTATTATCTCACCGCGATAATGCCTGAAACTCGCGACAGCGACTTCAGCTTCGCCGACTTCAAGGTGAAGATAAACGAGGAGCTGGTGAACAACCTCGGCAACTTCGTTCACAGGGCTTTAACCTTCGTGAACCGCTACTTCGACGGAATCGTGCCTGAGAGGGGCGAGCTCAACGAGCTGGACAAACAGGCCTTCGAGGAAATCCAGAAGGCCTTCGAGGAGGTTGGAGAGCTTATAATGAGCTACCGCTTCAAGGACGCGCTTAAGCGTGTCATGGAGCTGGCCATCTTCGGCAACCGCTACTTCGACCACCAGAGGCCCTGGAAGACGGCAAAGACCGACCGCGAGAGGACGGCCACCACCGTAAACGTCTCGCTCCAGATTGTCAAAGCCCTTGGAATCCTCCTCGAGCCGTTCTTACCTGATGCCAGCGAGAAGATATGGCACCTGCTCAACCTCGAGGAGCTGAAGCGCTGGGAGTTCACCGAGATTCCGGCCGGTCATCGCGTCAGGAAAGCAACTCCGATGTTCAGGAAGGTCACCGACGAGGACATAATCTACTTCATACTCAACTACATCGCCAGAGGAAACCCGGAGAGCGCGAGGGTGCTACTCGACAAGTACTACAAGCGGGACGACGTCGTAAAGGTCGCCCTGGAGCGCTTCAAGAACAGAGAGGAAGCTTTCGCAATACTTAAGAGCATCTATGGTGAGGAACTCGAGGTTAAGTCCGAAACGCCCGGAAAGGCCTCGAAGAAGGAGAAGGTGAAGAAAAAGGAGGGTGGAAAGATGGACTACGTCAGCTTTGACGACTTCGCGAAGCTCGACCTCCGCGTTGGAAAGATAATCGAGGTCAAGGACCACCCGAACGCCGACAGGCTCTACGTGGTCAAGGTTGATTTGGGCGACGGGGTCAGACAGCTGGTGGCTGGCCTTAAGAAGTACTACAAGCCCGAAGAGCTGCTCAACAAGACCGTCGTCATCATAGCGAACCTCGAGCCCAAGAAGCTCAGAGGAATAGAGAGCCAGGGAATGCTTCTGGCCGCTGACGACGGCGAGAACGTGGCTTTGCTGATGCCCGACAAGGAGGTAAAGCTCGGCGCGAGGATTAGGTGAGCTTTTCCCCTTTTGTTTGTGCTCTTTTACTCTTCAAACGGCATTGTGCTTCTGAAGGTCAGCGACAAAAGTTATGGCGCGGGTATTATACTCGCTCGGTGACTTTTCAGGAGATTTCAGAGAAGCTGGCACACCGCTAAAACACCAGCTCCACCCAGTTCTCCTTCCCCCTCTTGTAAACCCGCACGAGGCCCTTCTCCTCGAGGCGCTTGAACATTCTCCAGGCGGTCGTCTTCGGAATTCCGAGGGCCTTCCTGACGTCGGCCTGCTTGGCCTTTCCGCCTGAATCGTAAATGTACAGCAGTGCCCTCTTCTCATCGTCGTTCAAATTGTAGGCGTCGAGGCCCTTTTCGTATTCCTCCCTTCCGACCGGGAGCGTCCTTCCGGGCTTCCTGAACCTCCCCCTGAGGTAGTAAGCACCAACGGCTCCAACAAGGGGGACTATGAGAAGTGCATAGAGATAGCCGTTCGACCTTTCCGGCGTTCTGGAGGAGGTTGTCGGGGAAGTGCTTTGGGTTGACGGCTGAGGTTTGGCCGACGTCGAGGTTGTGGAGGTCGTTGAGGTGGTCGGCAGGGGCAGTGTGTAGGAAACGGTCTGGTTTCCGGGGGGCATCGTTATGGTGTTGCCCGTTATGGAAAGCGGAACATCGCTCAGGTCAACTATAATGGCCCCCCTGGGAAAATGAATCGTAACAGGTATCGGGGAACTGAACTTCAGCGTCCACACATCCCCCTGCTTCGACGTCAGTGACGCCGTGAAGTACACAACCTTTATCTCCGTAACGTTCTCGGTCAGGTAAACGTCTATCCTGGAGCCGTTCTTTTCAAAGGGCAACGGGGTGTCGTTCTGACTCGTGACTATCAACCCGGCGACATCGGAGGTTAGAAGGGGTACCTCAACCATCACCGTTAAGTTGGAGGGCACGAAGACCTCCGTGACCTTCACGTACCCGGCGCTGTAAACGACTATGTCAATTGATTTAAACCTGCCCTGCCCGCTGACCAGGGGCACGAAGAGGAGTGCAGAGATTACAACGGCCAAAAATTTTTTCATCGAACCCGCTACCCCCGATTATAATTCAGAAAACAGTTTAAAAAAATAAGGGCGCTACCTGTGGTTGTCCTTTCTCCCCCCTGGGGAACGAGTCTGGTTCGAGGACATGCTCGATGATGAGGTTGACGTTTGATTCTCTGCCTGACCGTTTGTTTCGTGGGTCGCAGTTGTGTTCGTCAGGGCTGACGTTGAGTTCTCGCTGGGTGAAGTTCTCTCCTCCCTCTTCTTGCCGCGGTGCTCTTCACGGCCCCTGCCCTTTTCCATTATGTGAACCGTTTTCTCAACCTCAACCCTGAGGGACTTCAGAAGCTCAAGCGCCATTTGGGTGTTGTTCTCCTCCAGAGCCTGCTGCAGCTGAAGCTCCATGCTCTCGAGCATCTCAACCTGCTCCAGTATAGACGAGTTGCTCGTGTTGAGGCGAGAGAGGTGCTTCATCAGTATTCCCAAAGCCCTAAGCTGCTTTTCAACGAGCTTCTTGCTCTCTCTGCTAACCATGAGCTTCATTGAAACGTCTATCTCCTCGTTCAATCTTTCCCTCAGAGAAACGAGCCTCTCAAGGTCCCTGTTCAGCGCCGCATAGTTCCCGGCCTTAAGGTCATCCCTGACGGCATTGAGAACGTTGAGGGTTTCCATGTAGGTCTCCTTCAGACCAGTCGCGTTTACACCCTCCATTTCAAGCTCTTCCATAACGCTGCGCGCGTAATCGAGAACCTGCTGGGTTATGCCTATCTCAACGTAAGCCCTCTGCCGAAGCTCAAAATCGGTCTGATTCGTCTGGTTGACAGATGAGGGCTTGAGGGCGGATAGGACGTCCCTGTAGAGATGCATCGAAACGAGGGCAACCTGAACGGCCTTATCGTAGCTCCCGTTTTCGTACAATCCCCAGGCCCGGTTCTTAAGGTCAAGGGCCTGATTGTAGAGGCTGAGGATTTCCTGGGGGGTTTCGTTTGATATTCTCGTGGCCGTATAGTTCGCCAGCCTGTCGAGGAGCTTGAGGAGTTCCAGTGCCTTGGTCTGCGAGACGTTCTGTTGATTGAGGCGCTCCTGATTTGACCCGCTACCCGAAGTGGTTGCGGATGAGTAAGGAACGAGCGCGAGGAGGAGCAGAGCCACTATTGTGAAGACCGCGTATCGATACCCGCCCATCACTTTCACCATACACTATTTCTCCTCAAAGGGTTATTAGGGAAGCGGGTGGGACTCGGGGGAGATAACGTTTCTCATCGTTCCTTTCGATTTCAATCGGAGGGATGATATAACCTTTTCCCTAAAACTTAAGTTCAAGCCAGTACTCCTTCCGTCCCCGTATTATTCTGAGCAGTCCCCTCTCCTCGAGGCGCTTGAACATCCTCCACGCGGTAGTTTTAGGAATCCCGAGGGAATCCCTTACCTCGGCCTGGGAAGCCCTGCCGCCCCTGTCGTAGAGATACATCAGAACCATTCTCTCTTCATCTCTGAGGTCCAGTTCCGAAAGCCTGTCGATGAATTCATCCCTCGTCGGAATCCTCTTTTTTCTACCCCTCCAGAGGAGCACGGACGCACCAGCAATTCCACCCGCTATAAGGGCGCCTACAATGTAGGGAAAGCTTCCGTTCTGTCGCTCCCTTGGGGGATTTTGAATAACGTAGGAAATACTCTGATTCCCGGGAGGCAGGGTTATGGACGTCCCGTTTATCCTGAGGGGTATCGCACTCAGGTCAACCACTATGGAACCCTTGGGCAGAACGACCGTAAACGGAACGGCACTGGAGAAGTTCAAACTCCAGAGGATTCCCCGTTTTGATGTCAAATCCGGTGTATAGTATGAGATTACAATAACTGAAGCGTTGTCCGGCTCTATGAAAAGGGAGCCGTTCACAACATCGAAGGCGAGGGGATTCCCACTGGGGTCTTCAACCTGCAAGTCCTGGACATGCTCACAGCAGAGCGGAACAACGACCGGGGCGGAGCCGTTGGGCGGAACAACTGAAACCTCAACCTTAACGTAGCCGTCCTCGTAAACCTCCAGCTTTACGGCTTCCTGGGCGAGGACGGGGGAGAGCGTAAGCGTCAGCAGGAGGAAGAGCGCTGGTATCACGGCCTTTTTCATTCCTCCACCTCCAAAAATAAAAAACTCAGGAGTGAGTTTTAATGAACTCATCAACGCGCTTAACTAGGAGCGCCGACTCAAGGAAGTGAACCTTCGCTTCCTTCGGCCTTCCTTCCCAGAGGCACCGGAGTCCGAGCTTGAATTCATCAGTTGCAACGTTGAGCAACACCCAAGCCCCGGACACATCAACCCCTCTGTTTTTGAGTTCAACGAGGGCCTTTCTGTCCTTCACTATTCTCTCGTGAAGCTCTCTTATTGATTTCGCGTTC